>JAJAYX010000291.1 GCA_026785985.1 Rudanella sp.
GAGTGGAATTGTTTTAATGCTGTCTAATACAAATTTGCGTCTTTGCATAAATTTTATAGGTTTTTAATATTTAGGTTGTCGCTTTAAAATGGCACATAACTCCCAAATATACGCATATTTTCGCATATTTGGACAAATTTTAATTACAAATATCATAGCTGCGAAACGGGAGAATTATTTTGTCTAATACTCTTACCCTGAATTACTTAACTGTTCGTTTCGCTACTTTAACAATACAAAATGCGTACTTCGTTTTTTGTATTGCTCGACGACCAATCAAATCTACTGACAATACAAAATACGCATTGCGTCAATCGGCACCCGACAATACAAAATACGTAACTCTCAACACAACCAATCCACATTTCCCACCAATCACATAAACGAACTCATTGAGGCTTCGTTGGCCAGGTCTTCGGCGTGTTCTTTGCCGAGGTAACGGGCAATTACCGAATGGGCCAGGTAAAGTAGGGGAGTGAGCAGAATAGCCGTGGTGAATTTGTAGATGTAATTGATGATACCCACGGCCAGCACCTGCATAAGCGACCAGTTGCCAAACACCCAAAAGGCAATAAACAGCACCACAAAACTGTCGATGAGTTGCGAAATCAGGGTGGAACCAGTAGCTCTAAGCCAGATTTTGCGGCTCCCCGTAACGTTGCGCAGATACTGAAAAATGGACGCATCCAGAATCTGCCCGATCAAAAAGGCCGTCAGCGAGCCGATGATGATACCCAACCCCTGCCGGAAAATCATGCCGAACGCATTGTTGATGTTGATGGCGTTTCCAGCCGGGTCTTTGGCGTTCACATCGAGCCAGAATTGAGCGGGGGGCAAGGTCGTCACGGCGTAGATAATCAGGAACGAGTAGGCAATGAACCCGGCGGTCAGAAATGAGATGCGCCGAACGCCCGCTTTGCCAAAATATTCGTTGATAATGTCGGACGTGATAAACACAAACGGCCAGATAACAGCCCCCGCCGTGAGGTTAAAATCCAGCACAAAATTGTCCATCAGGTGTAGCTGCGCCGGGGCAACACCCAGCATGGTTTCACCCGAGAAGATTTTGATTCCGATGATTTCGGCAACAATGGCGTTGGTCAAAAAAACCGCGCTGAGGAAAATGTAGAGGTTGGTTTCGGACCGCCGTTGCGGTTTGTTGGTAAAAGAGTAGGAGGGCATAGTGGGTTATGAGTAAGAATCCGTAAACCAGTCGGGTATCTCTAACTCGTCGTTCCGGGCTGCCAGCGACAATTTGGCAACGGCATACACAAGACTGACAGTTAAGGCATTGCGGGTACTGTTGGGGTCGATGGTTTGGGTTTTGAGGATAGTAACAAGCCTTGCTAATGCACTTTGTTCGGGTTGGTTTGGATGGTCGAATCGGGGACGGACAGCCGCAAACGAATACGTCCGATCACCCACCGACAGCAGGTCATTATCTTCCATCCACAGACCCTGGCTTCCCTGCACCCTGTATCCCCGCGAATGGGGCCGTTTGCCCGTTATGTTGCGGCTAATGGTAACGGTCTGACCATTGGCACACTGCACATTAATGGTCAGCACTTCGCCCAGCTCATAATTCCTGACAATCGGTTCGTTTTTCGACGGTGGGGTTGGCAGCGGCTCGTGTAAGCCCCAACTGCGCGATATGGAGGCATTCAGGCTAACAAACCGGTTGCCGTGGTTTACCCCCACCCATTCCATCGCCGGGCCTAGGCCTTTGGTGGGCGAGTCGGAGCCACAGGCCACATGGGTGAGTACGCCAAACTGCTTTTGTTGCACCATATTGTTGACGGCCAGCACATTGCGGTCGAAATGGTCATTGTCGAGCAACAGGCAGGGCGTACCCGTTTTTGCATGCGTTTCCAACAGCGACTGAATGGTTTCCACTGTTTGCCCAACCGGGCCGGTGAAGGCCGTTATTTTCCCCGCGTTCATAGCGGTCAGAGCAATGGCGGTGCGTTGCGCGGGCAGAACATCCACGATGATCGCGTCGATGTCGTGGCGCTGAAGGAGTTGCTGGAGTACAACGGAGTGATACTCCATTGGGCCGTGAGGCCAATTTTCAATAGAAAAATCTACACCCTCTTTGGCCTCATGGCCCAACGCAGCACCGATCCGTTGCACAGGTTGTACATCCGAATCAGTCAGATGAGCGAGACGAATGGGGCGGTGCCCCGTCCTACTTAACACATCACCTGAAAAAAGGGAAACACCAACGCCCGAAAGCGCGGCTGTACGGATGAAATTACGACGATTGGTGCGCACGGCAAAGGAGTTGAGATGGACGTTGATGCCCAAAGAAACGAAGAAAACGGCGAAGTGAGCGCATACGAACACTCAATTTGTCGGTTGGGAACAAGGAAAGTATCAAATGGGTTATATGGTCTCCTAACTGATCAATTCTTGTTTAAGTTTTTTTGTCAAAAAGTTGAACAAAAAAACCAGTCAGTCGGTTTTTTTATTTGATAGGCACTCACTGACAGGCGGCAACCGGAACACCCGCCCTACGGTCTGCATGTGTTGTACACAAACTTTGTAACGACATGCCTACCGCTTACGCACAACTTACTTATTTCATGGATAATCAACGAGTTACGGTGTTTCGTAAGGAACACTTCAACGCGGCCCATCGGCTAAATAACCCGAATTGGTCGGAGGAGAAAAACGCCCGGGTGTATGGAAAATGTAATAATTACAACTACCATGGCCACAATTACGACCTCATTCTACAGGTGACGGGTATGGTCGATTCTGAAACGGGCTATGTGATCGACATGAAAGTGTTGAGCGATCTGGTGAAGGAACACATCACCGACCGTTTCGATCACAAAAACCTGAATCTGGACACTGAGGAGTTTCGGGATTTGAATCCCTCTGCTGAAAATATTGCCATTGTTATCTACAATCTGTTACGTCAACAAATTGATCCTCAACTGGATCTGAAAGTAAGACTCTATGAAACTGAACGGAACTTCGTTGAATTCCCTGCCGCTTAACGGAAACGGTAGAAAACAGTACAACAACGACGATTTGACCGATTTACTCACCGACGAGATGGGCGAATCACACGCAGCAACGTCGCTGGAAACCCCGATGCGGGCCGATGCGTTTGCAATGAATGATGATCACAAGATTGAACTGATCGAAGGACACTTTCGGGAAATCATGAACATTCTGGGTCTTGATCTGACCGATGACAGCCTCAAAGGCTCACCGCGTCGGGTAGCTAAGATGTACGTGAAAGAAACCTTCAGCGGGCTTAACCCCGCTAACAAGCCATCGGCCACGCTGTTCGAGAATAAGTTTCAGTATAACCAGATGCTGGTTGAAAAAGACATTACGGTTCACTCGTATTGCGAACACCATTTTGTGCCGATCATTGGCCGGGCACACATTGCGTATATATCAAGCGGTAAGGTAATAGGCTTGTCGAAATTGAACCGGATTGTGCAGTTTTTCGCTAAACGTCCCCAGGTTCAGGAGCGGCTTACCATGCAGATTGCCAACGAATTGAAAGAAGTTCTGGACACGGAAGACGTGGCTGTGATTATCGACGCCAAACACTTGTGCGTATCCACTCGGGGCGTCAACGACGTAAACTCATCAACGATCACGTCAGCTTACTCCGGTAAGTTTGAGGACGAGGCCACCCGGCAGGAATTGCTACGGTATGTGGCCAACGGAAGCGTAACAATCTAGTTAATAAGCAGGTTGTTTGTTGGTCCGCCAGTGCGGTCTTTACAACAAACAACCTGTTTTTCATGCAAGGCAAAAATATTCTCATTATCGGGGCCAGTTCAGGAATCGGTCACGCATTGGCACTGAACCTGCTGGCGCAGGGTGCCACGTTGTTTACGGCGGGTCGTCGTCAGCCCGAAGGGATTCAGTCCACACACATGATGTGGGATGTGTCCGCCCAACCTGCCGCCGAAACCATCAACCAATTGCCCGATGTACTGCACGGATTAGTGTACGCTCCCGGCACCATTAACCTGAAGCCGTTTCAGCGGCTCGACGTGCAGGATTACCGCAATGATCTGGAAGTTAATGTGATTGGGGCGGTCGCTGCTATTCATGCGGCTTATCCGGCCCTCAAAAAATCGAAAAACGCTGGCATTGTGCTGTTCAGCACGGTAGCGGCCAAATTGGGCATGGGCATGCATTCGTCAGTGTCAGTGGCAAAAGCAGCCGTAGAAGGACTCACCAAAGCATTAGCGGCTGAATTTGCACCCTACAACATTCGGGTAAATGCCGTGGCCCCCTCGCTAACAGACACGCCCTTAGCCGGGTTTCTGCTCGAAGGCGATGTGAAACGCGACGCAGCCAACAAACGCCACCCCCTCAACCGCGTTGGCACCCCCGACGACATTGCGGGTATGGCGGCTTACCTGCTTTCGGATCAGGCTTCCTGGATTACGGGGCAGATTATTGGCGTCGATGGGGGCATGGGAAGTTTGAAGTAAACGCGATGTAGTTAAGGAATTGTTACGTGTAAAGAAACAGTCACCGCGCCAATAAGTAAGTAAAACTACATAGAAAAGCATTTTTCGATGGTAGTGTAGTAATCCCGGGCGGAGATAGTCATAAACTGATGACTATCTCCGCTTTTCGTGTTTCTGAACTGTTATAAATCGTCGGAATATGTTTACGATTGGTTTATCTTTAGTAAATACTCAGGTAATATACACAGGGTACATTTGTGGAATCACAAGCCTGTATCCCTATGTATACACAACTACTCAGAGTCTTAGCTTCACAACAAATGCTGTTCCGATTGCTGTCGGTGGGCTTTCTGCTTACCGTACTGAATTTATCAGTACAGGCGCAATCGGATCAGACCGTTACAGGCCGTATTCTATCGGCAGACGATAACCAGCCAATGGCTGGTGTGTCGATCGTAGTGAAAGGGACAACCTTCGGGACTACCTCACGCGCCGATGGTACGTACTCACTCAGTGTGAAACCCAACAGTGCCATTATTGCTTCGTTTATCGGATTTCAATCGCAGGAAATCGCCGTTGGAAACCGGACTTCAGTTGACGTAACGCTTCGTAGCGATGCCCAAACGCTGGGCGAGATCGTTGTTACAGCACTCGGTATCAAGCGCGAAAAGAAAGCCCTCGGTTATGCCACGCAGGAAGTGCAGGGCAGTGCCCTCACCATTGCCCGCGAAACCAACGTAACCAATCAACTAGCAGGTAAAATTGCGGGGGTTACGGTGGTAGGAAGCCCGTCGGGTATCGGCGGCTCATCGCGCGTGACAATCCGGGGCGAACGGTCGGTTGATCTCAACAAAAACCAACCCCTGTACGTGATTGATGGTGTGCCAATCTCAAACGGCTTCACGGGTGCGTCGGGCCGGGGCAACCTCGAAGTGGACTTTGGCAACGGAGCCAGCTTCATTAATCCCGACGATATCGAGAGTATCAACGTGCTCAAAGGCGCGGCCGCTTCGGCGTTGTATGGCTCACGGGCAGCCAACGGCGTGATTGTCATCAAAACCAAAACCGGGCGTGGTACCAAAGGAATTGGTGTGGAAGTAAACGTAAACCAGACGGCCGAAACCCCCCTGAAACTGCCCGAATATCAGAACGTGTACGGTCTGGTAAATGCAAACGGCGGTGATTTCGCATTCGTAAACGGCGGGGGAGCCGGCCTGACCGATGGCACCGATGAAGCCTGGGGCCCTGCTTTCTCACTCAACAAAAGCTACCCCCAGTATAACTCACCCCGCACGCTGAACGGTCAGCCAATCGACTTTCGGGGGGCGACCTGAATGCACCGGCAGGCAGCCTGATTACGCCCATCGCCTGGCAGCCCGAATCAGACAACTTGCGGAAATTCTTACAGACGGGTAACACCCAAACCATGAGCGTTGCCCTAACCGGCAGCAACGATGCCGGAAACTTCCGGCTGGCGCACACCTACCTCAGCCAAAAAGGGATTGTCCCTAATACCGACCTGAAACGCTACACAACCTCGTTCAGTGGCGGATATAACTTCAGCCCAAAGCTCTCGGCAAATGCCTTTGTCAGTTACGTGAAAGGCGAAAGTGGAAACCGCCCTTCGATCAGCTACGGTACCGAAAGTCTCATGTATCTCTTCAACTGCTGGTTGCCCCCGTCGGTACAGCTTGAGCCCATGAAAAACTACTGGATGCCAGGAGCCGAAGGAACCCGTCAGGCTGGCTGGAACTACAATTACCACGACAATCCCTACTTCACGGTGTTTGAAAATACCAACGGGCAGTTGTACGACCGTATCATTGGCAACGTATCGCTCAAATACGACTTCACCAACTGGCTGAGTTTGCAACTCCGCACGGCGACGGACTACACCAGCGAAAAACGCGAGTATCGCCGGGCATTCAGCACCCAGCGCTTCCCGTTTGGGCAATTCCGCGATGCCCGAATTATTACAGAAGAACTGAATACCGATTTCCTCTTCACGGCCAATAAAGAGATCAATCAGAACTGGACAATCTCCGGCACCTTCGGGGGTAACCAACTCCGGCAGAAGTCTGATTTCCTGGAGAACAACGCGGGCCAATTGAATATACCAGGTATTTATAACCTGACCAACTCCCGGGTGCCGTTGCAAACGTCGCAGAGCATCGTCAAGAAAAGTGCCAACTCAATCTATGGTTCGGCCCAGGTAGCGTTCCGTAACTACCTGTTCCTGGAGTTGACGGCCCGCAACGACTGGTCAAGCGCATTGACGCTGCCAACCTACGCCCGCGCTTTTGGTACTCAGGATAACTCCTACTTCTACCCGTCGGCGGCCCTGAGCGCAGTCTTCAGCGATATGTTTACCCTGCCAAGGGCGATCTCATTCCTGAAAGGCCGGATCAATTTTGCGTCGGTAGGTAACGATACCGATGCCTTTACGTTTACGCAGGCCTATAACCCCAGCGACCCGTTCGGAACCAGCCAGGTTTATGGTGAAACCGACCGATTGGCTAACTTCAACCTGAAGCCTGAAATCAGTAGTTCGTTTGAAGCCGGGTTAGAAATGAAGTTTTTTAAGCGCCGAATTGGTCTTGATGTAACCTACTACCATACCAATACCCGCAACCAGATTCTGAACATTCCGCTGTCAATCACCAGTGGCTTTAACGCCCGGGCTATCAACGCCGGTTTGATTCGCAACACTGGCATCGAGGTGGCCCTGAATCTGGTGCCTGTCGAGTTGCCAAACAGCCTTCGCTGGGGTGTCGATGTCAACTTCTCGGCCAACCGCAGCAAGGTGCTCGAACTATCGGATAACCTCCAGACGTTTGTGATGGGTTCGCGCCGGGTGAATATTGAAGCCCGCGTGGGCGAACGGATGGGCGACATCTACGGAACTGGCTTCGCCCGCGTGCAAAACACCGATCCTAAGCTTCCTTTCTACGACCCAACCGGCCAGTCTGTGGGCCAGATGGTCTTTGCCAGCGGACGGCCCGTGCCGACGGCAAGCTTGGTGAAGTTAGGAAACTACAATCCAGATTTCCTGGTGGGGATCAATAACTCACTGAGCTATAAGAATCTGCGGTTGAGCTTCCTGTTCGACATCCGTCAGGGGGGCGTACTGTATTCTGAAACCCAGACTGTTGGCCGCGAGGGCGGTATCATTGTCGAAACCCTCGAAGGCCGCGCCAATGGCTACGACCTGAGTCTGCCCGGCAACGGGGTGATTGGACAGGGCGTGAAAGTCACCGCCACCAATGCCGATGGCAGCGGCACCTTCGCTCCGAACGATGTAAAACTGAACTCGCGCCAGTGGCATACGGCCTGGACGGCGGGCCGTTCGATTGACGAGGGGGTAATGTTCGATGCGTCATTCGCCAAACTGCGTGAGGTTCAGCTGGGCTTCACCATTCCAGACCGCATCTGGGGTCGCGTACCACTGCGGGGCGTAACATTCTCATTGGTTGGTCGTAACCTGGCCCTGTGGTCGAAGGTGCCACACGTTGATCCAGAAGCGCTGTCTTTCACCGGCGGCACGGCCCTGCCTGGCATTGAGTTCATGTCCATTCCATCGAGCCGCAGCTTTGGCTTCAACCTCGGTTTAAAACTTTAAAAAAA
>JAJAYX010000292.1 GCA_026785985.1 Rudanella sp.
CGACTGGACGGTGGTGCTGATTTCTCGGCAGAAACCGAAACAGGAGGTGTCGTACCTGATTGACGGAAAGTCAGTTGCCATTGGCATTACAGAGCGAACCGCTCAGGAGTCGAGTTCGGGCGATGGCTACTACCACCTGATTAAGTCGCACCTGATAAGCCCTGAACATGAGTTTATTGACCTCGACCCCACACAGCGTGGAGAGGCTATAAAACTGACAGCCCTAAAGCGCACAGCGGACCAGATTCAAGGCGAACACCTCAAAAATCCTATACCTGAGTTAGCAGGATTGGATAATGACGCGCAAAAAGCGACACTAATGCAACTGGCTGAAGCGCGGATTGCAGCAGGGCAGGGTGTCATACCCGATTACCCAAATGGTGAACTTGTGCGAAATAACATCCGAAGCAAACAGAAACCGCTTCTGTTGCTCTATAACCTTGACCCCGAAAAAGCCAAACTTCCTGCGGATGGCCCGCCTATTGCCGGGTTTGCCATTAGCTTTCCTGCCAGTGCGTTCGATGAGGCTATTTCCTTTGCCGTGCATGAACAACTCGTCAGTTTCTTGAATCAGCAGGATACCGTTGACAATGATGAAGATGCCGACGAAGATTGAAACGCTCTGGGAGTTATTGGAAGCAGATTTAACCGCCCCGTCGGGTTTACTTCTTCGGCGCTACGATGCTGCTCTGAAACCGGATGTATTTGCCGCAGTTCGCCGAAATGCCGGTGACAGGCAACGTGTTTTGGCCGTAAGCCTGCCCGCCCCGGTTGCGGTTAACTCGCTAACGGTCCATGACCTTGCGCTGACCGTCGAGAAAGACACTGCCCGTGCCGGTCGGCAAGTGGTATTGCTGACACTGACCAATGCCGCGTATTCGGATTTGTTTGCGGTTGTCTGCGAGGATTTGATTGGCCAACTCGCTGACGAAGCCGAACCTCAACTGGTGCTGAGGGCATTATTGAACAGGTTGGAGCAGTGGACAGCCCTGTTTGAGGGAGTTTCGCCCGATGGCCTCTCTGCCGAAAAACGCCAAGGGCTGTTCGGTGAACTCTGGTTTCTGAGTCAATGGCTTGGTGCTGGTAGTAATCCGGCTCATTGCCTGACAGCATGGACGGGGCCAACCGGCAGCATTCACGATTTTCAGTTGCCCAATCAGGCCGTTGAAATCAAGACAACCTCGGCAGTCAATCCGCAGGCTATTCAGATCAGCAACGAACGACAGTTAGACAACAGCGGTCTGACAAACCTCTGGCTTTGGTTGATTACGCTGGACAGTCGGCCAACCGGCGGTCAGTCGCTTAATAATATGGTTGATGGCCTGCTTGTGCGATTGGGCAACTCGCCAACCTTGCAGAACACCTTCCGGCTTCGGTTGTACCAAGTGGGTTATCAGCCCCTACACCGCGCTTTGTACGACACACCAACCTATGCCGTGCGTCAGGAGCAAGTTTTTAGCGTAAGTGCGGGATTTCCCTGTTTGCGAATGGGCGACTTACCAACCGGAGTCAGTACGGTTCGGTACGCGGTCGCGCTGGCGGCTTGTCAACCCTTTATCGTGGAGCCGGAGTCGGTTCTCGCTCAAATTCAACCACTTAACTAACCAGCCGTATGTCAGCCGAACAGCAAAAAACTCGTTTGCTTCAATTTTATACCGATCTGCGGCAACGCATTGGCGCGACTGCCGAAGCAGGAGAGCAGGGCGGCTTTAAAGAAGAAATCTTTACGGGAATTATCTTGGATGAGTATCTGTCGTCCACCGGCGATACCGAAAATGCCCGCGAATGCTGCGATGTTAAAGAGAACAGTGCCGGACACAAAATGCACAAAATCAATGGGTACGCGCTGAGTGAAAGCTACGAAAATCTTGACTTGTTCGTAACCATCTATAAGGGCTTCGACGAGCCGCAACGTATTGGCCGTGAAGAGGTTACGACGGCTTTCAATCAATGCCGCCGTTTCCTGAATGATGCCTTCAAAGGCTACTGGCAGCAGATGGGCGAATCGGCCCCTGCATTTGATTTCGCCAAGGAAGTTTGTCATAACCGTCAATCGTTGGTTCGGGCCAATTTGTTCCTTCTAACCGATGGCGAATGCACTATTGAGCCACCCAAACCCGACCGATTAGACAACACAGAGTTGTTGCTTACGTACCGCATTGTCGATATTAATTATCTGGCCCGCATCGATCAGGGCGAACCGGAACCAATCGTTATCGACTTTGAAAAACGGATGGCTAAGACGCTGCCTTGTCTGGCCATTCCAACGGCAAGCGACCAATACGAAACCTATTTGGCCGCCGTGCCGGGCGATGTACTGGCGAACATCTACGAAGAATACGGAGCAAGGTTATTGGAAATGAACGTCCGCTCGTTTTTGCAGTTCACGGTAGGCACGAACAAAGGCATCCGGCAAACGATCCTGAAAGAACCCGCCTTGTTTCTGGCGTACAACATTGGCATTGCGGCCACTGCCGATGCTGTCGAACTGACTGCCGACAGACGGGCGATCAAGTCGCTGACAGGGCTACAGATTGTGAACGGGGGGCAAACAACAGCGAGTATTTTTTATACGCAACGAAAAGACAAGGCCGACGTGAGCCAAATTTTTGTGCAGATGAAGCTGTCAGTCATCAAGACCCGTGACGATGTAGGGACAATTGTCAACAACATTTCCCGCTATGCCAATACGCAGAACAAGGTATCGGAGTCGGACTTGAGCGCGAACAATCCGTTTCATATTGAGTTCGAAAAACTTTCGCGCACGGTCTGGACGACCATACCCGGCCAAACGCAACAAACACACTGGTTTTATGAGCGGGCAAGGGCACAATACAAAAATGCGCTCGCCCGTGAATTTAGCGTGACCAACAAGAAACGGTTTGAACTACAGAATCCCCGAAAGCAATTGTTTGTCAAGGAAGACTTGGCGAAGTATATCAACGTCTGGAATGAGCTTCCCTGGTTTGTGGTACGCGGAAGCCAGAAGAACTTTGCTGAGTTTGGGAAATCGTTGAAAGTCAAAGACCTGAAACCAACCACCGTGTTTTTTGAAGATACCATCGCTAAAGCCATTCTATTTCGCACAGCCGAAGAGGTGTATGGTCGGCAACCACGCGCTATTGGCGATTTGCGTTACGTAACGGTTCCATACACGTTGGCCTGGTTAAGTAAAACGCTCGCAGGTAAACTTGACCTGTTCAAAATCTGGAAGCGGCAACAACTCTCAGAGGCCATGCGAACGGTACTTTATGACCTGATGGTAGCCGTAGAACAGGCGGTAAAAGCCAGTGCAACGGGGGCACTCTACGGCGAATGGGCTAAAAAAGAAGATTGCTGGAAGCATATTCGCAGCCAACAATTTACGCTCGGTATAACGGCTATCAAATCGGATTTGATTGACCCAACCAAGCCCATCATACGTCAGCAAATGACTGACGACGATATGGAAACGGCCCAGCAGAAAGCCACGGCTGTCTGGCTCTGCTCTGTGCCAGCCATCATCTGGGACCAAATTGCAGAATGGGGTCGTATCACAGAAAAGCTGACATTCAATCAGCGGAATATGGCAGCTGGTGTAGCTCACGAAATTAGAAAGAACTCAACATTGGCACCTGACAAACTTAAAACGCAGGAGATTAGCGGGGGTGAACT
The DNA here is from genome assembly GCA_026785985.1 of Rudanella sp. Taxonomy (GTDB): domain Bacteria; phylum Bacteroidota; class Bacteroidia; order Cytophagales; family Spirosomataceae; genus Rudanella. The sequence goes on from JAJAYX010000292.1 coordinate 3,655, forward strand.
AATTCTTGAAAAGATAATGGCTGAAGCTCCACAATTACTCCAAAATATGCCGGATGAAATTGTATTTCCTTCGGAAGATTTGTCGGTTCAGCCACCCGTTTTTGAATTAACTATGGACGTGATACGCCGGGCCATAGCCTTTGACAAGAGCCGGAAAGTATTGAAAATACCTTCTCACGTCTTCCTAAAAGAGATCGGCGAAGGGAAAAGAACGCTAAATGACACTAACAGAGGAGCCATTCAGAAGTTAGTCTCAACGTTGAGCAAGTGGGGATTCCAGCCAACTCAAACGCACTAACCCACATCCCCTTACGTTTTTAGTGCATGAATTCTCTGTTTTTCTGGAAAGAATGGGATCGGACTTACCGGATTCCGTATCTCAATAGCTTATTGTTGCTGGCCATTGGCCTGTTGGCGTTTGGTGCGGCCTGGTATCGGGGCGTGGCCAACGTGGTGCAGTGGGATGTTCTGAGCGAACTCATTGACCTGCCCACCACCATCAAAACCCTCACCGATGGTTTGTTCGATTATGCGGTGCCGGGAAAGGCCTATGCCGTGTCGGAGCAGTTTGTGGCCTCGGTGATGCAGGTGCATCCGTGGATGGCAACGGGGCTGCTGGCCGCCCTGAGCGTGGGGTTCGCGCTGGTGCTGAGTGCCGCCACGCGCCTGGACCGGGTGCCTTTTTTGGGGGTTATGACCATTTTTATTCTCGTGCTGGCCGTTTGCCGGTTCGAGA
>JAJAYX010000293.1 GCA_026785985.1 Rudanella sp.
CAGACGTGATGTATGGTGGACTTTTTTTCTGTGGTATTAATTTCACGTACAAGTCCCTTTAGATGCTACCCGGACACCGACACAGGCAGCCTCGCACGAATTGCCATAGGTTTTGCCGTTGCAGCCACAAACCGGGTCATATACGGCTGGACAGATGCAATTCACGGTTGGTTTGGCCACACAATCGGAAGTGGGCTCATGGTCTTGGATTTTACAACCAAGGGTTAAACCCAGCAAAGCGGCAATCAGGATCGTTCTCATAAACAAGTCATTTTAGTATAGACCCAAATTGAGGACAAAGGGTTGGAATCGCGCTACATTACTTTCCTGTTTGGGTCGTGAATGTGCTTTCAAAAATCTTGTCGGCATTGGCAGCTTCGAACCCTTCGCGCCGGTGTTCGGGGCCGATTTCTGAGTCGGGGAGGTCGGCAAATTCGGGGAGAACCCTCCGTTCGGCAAATTCTACGTAGGAACCGGCAATGCGGAGCGTTTGGCCATTGGCAAATGGCGCGTCGATCATCTGCGCCACGGTTGAGGCCTGCCGCAAGCCACCGTCGGGACTGATTTTGATGGTGCCACCCGACGAGTTAAGTCGAAAACCACGGGCTTCCAGAAACGACACAAATTCCTCGATGGTGCCGAAACCGGGTTCCAGATTATGGACGCTGATCGTGAAGTGGTTCAGGTAATAGCGGTTGTAGATCACCCAGGCGGCATATTCACTCTCGGCAAGCAGCGCTTTGTAGTCGTCCACCGTTGGCATATCCCAAAGGGGTTGATGAAGAAACGCATCCACAGCGGCAGCATCGTCTAAATCGAGCGCATCGACCGGGTCGCTCGTTACCTGATCCGTATAGTTGTGAATGATTCGTTGAGCCTGTTCAGAAAGGTCATTGACGCGCAACTCGCTGGCAAAAATGCGGGGCAGATTGGTTGATCCCTGCGGAGGGGAGTACCAATAGGCCGACAGTTTCTTTTCGGCAAAGTTGTAGGGGTCGCGTTTTTCGTAGCCGTAATGCAAAAAGATTTTCTCAAACGAAGCCAGGCCCAAATTCGGAACGCCCATGGTGCGGAAGGCAATGTGGTCGTTTTCGATCTCATCGGCAGCGTCGATAACTTCGTCGTCAAGCAGCGCGTCGATGATGCCGTTCACGTCGGGAACGCGCTCCCGGTAACGGGTCATCAGGCCATCGAGAACGGCAGTTAACGTTTGGAGTTTATCGGGGGAAGTGGTCATACAATTGCGTGGTTTTGTATGGCAAATGTCGTGATTTTTATCATTAACACTACTTCTCCAGACTTTTGACTTAGAAAGACCTACGACTTCCTGATCACCATCGCCCCATACGAATACCCCCCGCCAAAAACAGTTACCACAATATGCTGCCCCGCCCGAAACTGCTCCCAGTTTTCGGAGAGCGCGATGGCGCAACCCGCGCAGCCCGTGTTACCCAGTTTTTGAATGTTGGAAATCAGTTTTTCTTCGGGCAAGCCAAGCGTGTTCATCACATTGCGCGAGATGCGGAGGTTGGCCTGATGAGGCAGCACATAATCGACATCAGCGAGCGTTAAACCACATTTTGCCAATACCTGCAAACTTGCTTTGGGCATATAGGTGCAGGCATTTATGAAAACGTCGCGGCCATAAGGCATAATAACACCCTGCTCCAGTGGCTTGAGAACCACGGCTTCCACGGCTTTTCCACTATGGGCTGCCCCACCAGTCAGAAGTGTAAGTATCTCAAAATCACCCTTCTCCTGCCGCTCTTTTGTAATAAGCAGTGCTGATGCCCCATCGCCCCACAAGTGGCCTGATACCTTATCCTGATCGTTATTATAAGCCGTGTTGTGTTCCGATACAATTACCAATGCACGGTTGGCTTTATTAAGGGCAAAATAGCCTTCTACAATCTCGATGGCATTGAGCAACGACGAACAGGCCGACGAAATGGAGACCACCGGAATATCGGCAATGCCCAAATGGTGCTGCACTACATGGGCCAGAGTGGCTATAGTATCGTGGGGTGTATAGGTAGCGCCAACAATCAGATCGACATCAGAAAGATCAGTTTTTGCCTGAAGTTGTTGCACAACCTCAACCGACATCGTGTTTGTGTTCTCGCCCGGAGCGGCTTTGCGCCGTTCGGAAATACCCGTTCGCTCAATAATCCATTCGCTCGATAGACCATTAAGTTGGGTAAAGTGTTCGTTACCAACAATCTGCTCAGGCAAATAGTGGCTAACTTTATGAATGTACATTGTCCAACAACTAAGCTTGCTTCTACTTAACAAGCTATTAAGCCCGAAAGTTAAGTCTTTCTAAGGGGACGTATAACTCTACTTTTTAATAATACCATGAAATCTTATTTAAAGTCTATATTTTGGTATAATTCCAATAATTTATTGGCTTCTGTCTCCCAGTTGTGATAAACCTGAACGGACTCAAAACCATTTTCACCAAGACTTTCTGCTTCCCCCGGATGCTCCACCAACCAGGTGATATGCGCTACAAGAGACACCACATCCGTTGGATCTACGCAAAATCCGCATTGATGGTTTTCCAGAACCGACCGATAGAGCGGGAAATTAGACGTGATCACGGGCAGGCCGAGGGCCATATACTCGAATAATTTAGTTGGATAGGAGTCCGGGTAATCGCCAACGGGTTTCAGAAGAGCCAACCCGGCCACGCACTGACGCATAATGGGAAAAGCAACTGCCTGACTGACATGCCCATACCAGCGAACACGATCTCCGAAAGCGGTTAACTCGTCAAGGCAATCGTCGGCCATCCGCCCGAACAGATGCAACCGGCTGTTTTCCAACTTATTCAGCACTGCCAGCATCGTGTCGAGGCCCCGGTCATTCGTAATCAGACCGAGGTAGCAAAGATCAATTGTTGAGCTGTCCGCTGAGACAACATCTCGTTTGGGAGATCGGGGCCGCCCGGCGGTCTTCTCCGGAAAATTATGCACTACCGCACAGGGCAATGCCAGCGAATGATACTCCGTCAGGTAGCTATCTTCCGTGAAAACGAAGTAAAAATAACGGCGGACCAGCCGATCAAATTGGTCAAAAAGCGTTTGAAAAATGGGGTGCCTGTTGCGTGGCTTCCGGTCGAATTTGAGTCGATGATTTTCCTGTACTTCATAAACGACCTGCCCGCCCAGAAGCCGGAACAAAAGCGCAATGGGCAACAACTCCGGCATAAACAGGTGAATCAGGCGGGGACGGTGCCAAATCAAGTGCCAGATTATGAGGGGGTGAACAACCAAAAGCCGAACAAGCAAGCGGGGATAAGCGGGTAAAAGCCCCATCGACGCAGCCACCGGCCAGGGCAGCAAAGCCCGAACATCATACTGTTTGGCCAACGCACCGATCGTTTTCAGCACTCTTGGATCGTTGGGCGGGTGAGCCGGGCTGATGCACAGTATTTGTGGTCGCCGGTTATTTCCGAAGGCCATACATCTGCAAATCTGCGTCGATGCGCGTGTTCCAGCGTTGCTGAGCCACCTCGTTCAGACCGTGGTTGGTTTCTTCGTCATACAACTCCTGCATCCGGCCCATCTCCCGAAACGATTCCAGAAACTGGTACTGCACATTGCTGTTATAATCTTCGATGCTCAGACTGTCGGGGTTAATCTTGTTCTTGAACCGCTCCGAAATAATCTTGGCAATGTCGAAATGCCGTTGCTCGTGGTTCAGGCTGTAGGCGTTCAGGGCCATCGGCCTTGCCCAGGAGCCACTTTTCAATACGTAGGTCTTGATTTTCAGGGTCAGTTCAACCTCGCCATTGACCACCCGGCTGCGGCCTTCATAAGCAAAATTAGGGTTCACCTCGGCGACATAACGGCTCCCTCGCCGGGGCGTTGCCTGAAAATCGGCCCAGGCCAGGGGGCGATCCGGGGAATAAAAAACAGTGTCGTTATCTGGGTTACGAACATAGTCGGCCAGTTTAACCGTGAGCCGGGTGGCCAGCCGATGATCCCCTTTCCCTTCTTTTTTCATGTACGCATCGAACGTGCGGAGAGCCGCCACCACACTTTGCCGAATGCTCTGCTCCACCACCTGCGTCTGATTTGCCGGGCGAACATAGTGCGCCTGTGTTCTGAAATCGGTCAGTTTAACAGGCTGATCTTCACCGTCAGCGTTGCGCAACAACTCGAACGTAACGGCAAAATTAAATGTCCCCTCCACGCGGTTCCGGTTAGCTGTTTCATTAACCCGGCACTCGCGCAGCCGCATGGCCACCCCCCTGAATTTGGTATTTTGTTTCAGATTTTTCCGGATAAACTGCTCGATACCGGCCGCTGTTCCCCCCGGAAAATCCACCGGCACAGCTCGCTGATTGGCCGCTGTGAACCACTGACCAAGGCCCAGCCCGGCTCCCGACCGCCTGTCGGTCACGATAGCAATGTGATAATCAGCGGGCGAAAACGGCAGCGGTTCCGGGCGCAGGGTGATGGTGTCGCGGAGCAGACGCGAGGGGGCAAGCAGCAGGAACAAAGGGACAATCCAAACGAAAAATCGCCGAAAAAATAGTATCATTGAGCAGAAAGTGAGGTAGGTAGTTCAGGGATAAAAATACGGAATAAAAGCAAAACGGCCAACCCATTGCTGGATTGGCCGTTTTTTATGTACAACGGATCGGACTAATCAATCAACATCGCCCGACCCGACATCACGTCGTTCTCGACCGTTTTGAATTTGATATCGCGCTTCATCGACCCATCGGTATATTGCACATTCACGCGGGCGTTGCGATCCACTTTCACCACCCGGCTTGGCATCTGCCTGGGCATAGGGGGGACCCCGGGCGCACCCGCTCCCATGGCATCGTTTTCAGCCGGGCTGCGTTCAGCCATGCGACGGGCGTATTCTTCGGGGCCGGTAGCCAGATGGTCGTCGTCGAAATCCTCCATGTTGGTGTGGAGTTTCGGCTGTGGTTCGGGCCGACGCTGCGCCGGGGCTTTCCGAATCTCCTGCTCCATTTGTTGAGCCTCCTGCGCCGGAATGTCGGCCCGTGTCAGAAAACTGATCGTATCGAAGTTCACCTTGCTCAGGAACTGCTTGAACAACTCCACCGACTCGAACTTATACACCAGAAGCGGGTCTTTTTGCTCAAAAACAGCGTTTTGCACCGACTGCTTCAGATCGTCCATCTCGCGCAGGTGTTCTTTCCACTCCTGGTCGATAATCGACAGCGACACGGCTTTCTCCATCTCCGTTGTCAAGGCCCGTCCGTTGGTGGTAATGGCTTCCCGCAGGTCGGTTACAATCTGCAACTCGTGCAATCCGTCGGAGAAAGGCACCACAATGTTCTGAATCTGATGGCCCTGGTGTTTCAGCACATCCTTCAGCACCGGCAGTGCTTTGTCGGCAATAGCGTGGTTTTTATCGGCGTAATGGGTTTCGGCTTCTTCATATAACCGTTGTACCTGATCGGCCTTTTTCAGCTTCATGAATTCCTCCCGGTTCAGGCCCGTTGTCACGCCCAAGGAGGTGAGCATCTGCAACTGCACCTCATCGAAATTACCTTCGGCATTGCCCACAATGTCCTCACACACGTCATACGTGATGTTCGCAATGTCCAATGCCAACCGATCGCCAAACAAGGCGTTCCGACGGCGTTTGTAGATGGCTTCGCGCTGGTAGTTCATCACGTCGTCATATTCCAAAAGCCGCTTCCGAATGCCGAAGTTGTTTTCCTCTACTTTCTTCTGAGCGCGTTCTATCGACTTCGTAATCATCGAGTGCTGAATCACTTCGCCTTCTTCGAGGCCCATCCGGTCCATTACGCGGGCAATCCGGTCGGAGCCAAACAAACGCATCAGGCTGTCTTCCAGCGATACAAAAAACTGCGATGTTCCGGGGTCTCCCTGACGACCGGCCCGGCCCCGCAACTGACGGTCGACCCGGCGCGATTCGTGGCGTTCCGTGCCGATGATGGCCAACCCACCGGCTGCTTTCGACTCAGTATTCAGCTTAATATCCGTTCCCCGACCGGCCATGTTGGTGGCAATGGTCACCGTGCCGGGCATACCGGCTCCAGCAATAATCTCGGCCTCACGCTGGTGATATTTCGCGTTCAAAACCTGGTGCTGAATCTTACGCAGCGTGAGCAGGCGGCTCAGGAGTTCGGAGTTTTCGACTGAGGTTGTACCTACCAGAATTGGGCGGCCTTTCTGAACAAGCCCGTTGATCTCATCCACCACGGCGTTATATTTCTCCCGCACCGACCGATACACTTTGTCCTCCTCATCGCCCCGACTGATGGGCCGGTTGGTTGGCACCGTTACGACGTCGAGCTTATAAATCGTCCAGAACTCGGAGGCTTCCGTCTCGGCCGTACCCGTCATACCGCATAGTTTGTGGTACATCCGGAAATAGTTCTGGAGGGTTACGGTGGCGTAAGTCTGCGTGGCATCTTCCACCTTCACCCCTTCTTTGGCTTCCACTGCCTGATGCAATCCATCCGACCAACGGCGACCTTCCATGATCCGGCCCGTTTGCTCGTCCACGATTTTCACCTTGCCGTCCATAATAACGTACTCCGTGTCGCGCTCGAACAGCGTAAACGCCTTCAGCAATTGGTTCACCGTGTTAATCCGCTGGGTTTTCACGGAATAGTCGCGGATGATGCCTTCCTTGTTCAGAATCTTCTCCTGATCCGACAGTTCTGCGTCTTTGTCGATCCTGTTCAGATCAATTGACAGGTCGGGCAGAATGAAAAAGTTCGGGTCTTCGCCGGAACCGGTAATGTAGTCGATCCCCTTTTCGGTCAGGTCAATGTTATTGTGCCGCTCATCAATCGTGAAGTACAAAGGCGCATCCGCTTCGGGCATGAGTTTCTGGTTCTCAGCCAGATAGATCGACTCGGTTTTTTGCAGGAGGGCTTTGTTCCCCGTCTCGCTCAGGAACTTGATAAGGGGTTTATATTTGGGCAAACCCCGGTGCGCCCGGAACAGAGCCACGCCACCCTCTTTGTCGTTGCTGGCGGCAACCTTCTTTTTAGCCTCGTTCAGCAGGTCATACACCAGCTTTTTCTGGGCTTCCACCAATCGCGATACGCGGGGTTTTAGTTCAATATAATCTTGCTCATCGCCACGCGGCACCGGCCCCGAAATAATCAGCGGAGTTCGGGCATCGTCGATCAACACGGAGTCGACCTCATCCACCATGGCAAAATGGTGCTTGCGCTGCACCAGTTCATCCGTGCCGCGCGCCATGTTGTCGCGCAGGTAATCGAAACCGAATTCGTTGTTGGTGCCGTAGGTGATGTCGGCCAAATAGGCATTCTTGCGGGCCTCTGAGTTTGGCTGATGCTTGTCGATACAGTCAACGCGCATTCCGTGAAACTCAAAAAGTGGGCCGTTCCATTCGGAGTCGCGTTTGGCGAGGTAATCGTTCACCGTTACAATATGCACCCCCCGTCCGCCGAGCGCGTTCAGGAAGGCCGGAAACGTCGACACAAGGGTTTTACCCTCACCTGTGGCCATCTCGGCAATTTTACCCTGGTGCAACACCACCCCCCCAATAATCTGGACATCGTAGTGAACCATGTCCCATTTGATGGTCATACCGGCGGCATTCCAGGTGTTGGCCCAATAGGCTTTATCCCCGTCGATCTGTACATTGCTCTTACGAAACGACAATTCCCGGTCATACTCCGTAGCCGTTACTTCCAACTGCTCATTTTCGGCAAAGCGTCGGGCTGTTTCTTTCACCACGGCAAATGCCTGGGGCAAAATAGCTAACAGCACCTGTTCCAGCTCCTTATTGCGATCAGTTTCGAGTTTGTCGATGTCGTTGAAAATACGCTCTTTAGCGTTTACGTCCATATCGGGCTGATCGGTTAGTTGCCCCCGCAGGCTGTCTAACTGACTGTCTATCGACTGCAACTCCTGAGCAATGTGGCTCCTCAATTCAGCCGACAGTTGCCGAAGTTCGTCGTTGGAAAGGTCTTTCAATCGGGCAAATTCCGCGTTTACTTTCTCGACATACGGCAACAGTTCTTTAATGTCCCGTTGCGACTTCGTGCCGAAAAACTTCGCGATGCCCTTGGTGATGAGATTAATCATTTGTCAAGTCTAAGGTCAAAAGTCGTAAGCTTTCGACATATTTTCTACAAAATTAGCGTATTAGAGCCGTACTACAAGAACCGCTCCGCATCGACTTTAGATCTCATTTGGCAGAAAGTGTCTGTCAAATGATCTGAAAGCATGAAGATCCTGTCTATCAGCCTCCTTTGCAAATGCTTTTGTACCATATACTCGAAATTGGACTCCGTTGGTTAAAAGCGAATAAAATAGTGCATGTTTTTAGGATTATTCCGTTACTTTTGCCATCCATAGAGAGTACAACTCCCTGGTTGTCCATTCATGAACGCATCCGACAAATTGTCAGTACATACTCGTTTACTAAAACAAAGCACTAGCCTGATGCTGGTCTTTGTCTGTTTGCTCTGGGGTATCAGTGGGGCATCAGCCCAACAAACTCCCTCCCGCGTCGATCAGTTATCCGACGAACAGGTGACTGAATTCTACCGCAAAGCCCAGGCCAGTGGCATGACCGAACTTCAAATTGAACAAGCCGCTATGAGTCAGGGCTATACGTTGGATGATGTTGCCAAAATGCGTCGGCGTATTGCCCAAATGCGCACCCAAAGCTCCCGCTCAACCGGCCAAACCATGGCCGATTCGGGTATTATCCGGTCTATGCCCGGCAACTTATCCCGTCCCATGCGCGATTCGCTGGTGTTGCCCCGCCTGGATACCGTCCGGCGACCTGTTGTGTTTGGGGCTTCCTTATTCCAGAATGCCTCGCTCTCGTTCGAGCCAAACCTCCGCATTGCTACTCCACAAAGCTATATCGTTGGCCCCGACGACGAAATCATTATCGACATCTACGGAGCTTCCGCCGACAATTATAAACTGCGCGTTAGCCCCGAAGGAACGGTGAAGGTGCAGAACCTCGCCCCTATTTTTGTGTCGGGATTAACCATCGAAGCCGCCGAACAACGCATTATCGGACGACTTCGGCAAGCGTATCAGGGGCTTAACCGACCCGGCAGCGGTACCTATGCCAACATTTCGCTGGGCCAAATCAGAAGCATTCATGTTACGCTGGTGGGCGAAGTTATTCGGCCCGGCACTTACACGATCTCGTCGCTGGCATCCGTTTTCAACGCGCTTTATTTAGCCGGTGGTCCCAACCCCGAAACGGGTTCGTTCCGTAAGATCACCGTTATTCGCGCCAACCGGGTTGTCCGCACCATCGACCTCTACGATTTCCTGCTCCGCGCCGATCAGCGATCGAACATTCGCCTGCAGGATCAGGATGTTATCCGCGTAGCCGACTACGACGTGCGCATCGAGTTAGCCGGACAAGTTCGCCGACCAGCCATTTATGAAGTGCTACCCGGCGAAACCCTGAAAACCGTGCTTGGGTTTGCCGGTAACTACACCGACGAAGCCTACACCGCTTCTATCTCGCTCCGACGCAACACCCCCCGCGAACGTAAGATTTTCTCGATTACCCAGGACGAGTTAGCCACGTTCATCCCCAACGCGGTGATAAATACATCATTGGCCGAATTCTGGAACGCTTCGAGAACCGTGTGCAACTCACCGGAGCCGTGATGCGCCCCGGCGAATTTGCCCTGGAGCCGGGCCTGACTACCGTGAAAGAATTGATACAACGGGCCGACGGACTTCGTAAAGATGCCTTTACAAACAGGGCTACTATTTTCAGGGAACGCGACAACATGGATACCGAAACCATCCCGTTCGACGTAGCCAAACTGCTCCGGGGCGAAGAAGCCGACATTCCGTTGCTTCGGCAAGACAGTGTGGTGGTGCAGTCGATCCGCAATCTGCGTGAAGTGTATACGGTGTCTATTGAAGGAGCCGTGAATAAACCTGACACTTACCCACTTATTAACAACATGAGTGTGGCCGACCTGATTGCACAGGCGGGGGGTTTTAAAGAGGGTGCTTCAGGCTCGCGGGTGGAGGTATCCCGGCGTATCCGCACCGACACAACCAGGATCACCTCCACAACAGGGGTTCCCTTTAACACCGTGCAGATTTTTTCGTTTACCGTCGATCAGGGGCTGCGGATTAGTGGAGATGGCACCAATTTCGTGCTCGAACCATTCGACATTGTGGCCATTCGGTCGGCCCCTAACTACGAAGCCCAACAACGGGTTTTTGTGAGTGGCGAGGTGCTGTATCCTGGCAACTACGCCGTGCTAAACCGTACCGAACGCATTGCCGACCTAATCACGCTGGCGGGGGGACTAAAAACCTCCGCTTATCTGGCTGGTGCCGTGTTCAAACGCCGGGGCAATCTGGTAGCGGCCGATTTACGTACAATAATGGAGAATCCAGCCAGTGAGCAAAACGTTTTGCTGGAAGACAAAGATACCCTTTTTGTCTCGCGCAAGTCGGAGGTAGTTACCGTTCAGGGGGCTGTTTTGAACCCGGTTTTAGTCAGTTTCGAGAAGGGTTTTCGTATTGATGATTATATCCGTCAGGCGGGTGGTTTCACGGAGAATGCCCGACGCAAGAAAACATACATTGCGTATCAGAATGGCCGCAAAGACGTTGGCCGCTCGTCGCGGGTAGAACCAGGTTCAACAATTGTGGTGCCATTTAAGCCGTTGGATGACAATCGGCTTACACCTGTAGAACGGATAACAATTTTATCCGTTCTAGGAACATTAACCTTGGCAGTTGCCAACTTCTTTAGACCCTAGGTTTATATGTCAGTAATCGAGCATGGATCAAGATTGTCCGACGATGAACTGATCGAAATACGGGTCAGCGACATTGGAAGTTTTCTTCGGCGTAGCCGACGGGCTATGCTCATGGGCGGTTTCATTGGGTTTGTTGTCGGTACCTTATATGCTTTCTCCAAGTCTAATGAGTACAGTTCTCAGGTAACAGTTATG
>JAJAYX010000294.1 GCA_026785985.1 Rudanella sp.
ATCCAGAAAGAGTTGAGTGAATTTGAAAGCGTTATTGATCGGCTGAATCGCTTTGCTATTGAGCGGAATATTGACGGAACTCCTGAATATTACTTAGTCGCAGACCCTTATACGGGCGATAACAAAGACCGTAAAGAGTTGTACGACATTCTGCAATCAACCCAGCGATTCAAGCTAAGTACATCGGCCAAACTAACGGAGATAGCTGCGAAATTCAAAATAAAACGAGTGGGCAAGTTCTCCGAAAAGCTTCTTGAAGGAGCATGAGCATACTAACCAACACACCAAAAAAACCGCCCATTTCTGAGCGGTTTTTTGTGTTGTAGTCTGCAGGTAATTACGCCACAGTGATCGTTTGCGTAGGCATGTTGGTGGCCGGGTTTTTAGGCAGGGTCACTTTCAGAATGCCATCGGCGTAGGCGGCCGAAATACTGTCGACTAATACCTTGTTGTTCAGATGGAACTGCCGCTCGAAACCACCCTGATTGACACTGTATTCCTGATAGGTGAAGCCACCTTGTGTCGGCTCGCTTGCACCCTCCTGACTCGTGCCGGGATAGGCTACCCGCAACACATCGTCTTTGACGGTTAGGGTCACTTTCGACTTGTCGAGGCCAGCCGCGTAGAGCGAGATGACGTACGCACTGTCGGTCTCTTCAATGTTTACGGGTGGTTGGCTGAAACGGCTCATCCGTTTTTTCCACATTTCGGCCCACTGGCCTTTACCCCCGTGTCCTCTATGCTGGCCCCATGAGCCGCAACTGCCTTTGTAATTGCCTTGAAATCCTTGATTGTAATGCATGGTTGTTTGTGTTTACTGTTTGTGTTGATTAATTGATGGGAACAATCCGGTCGAATGTGGCCGACTGATACGCGGATACACGGTAGGATGGGTTGTCGATGGAAATGATCCCGGCCGATTGCCAGCGACCCTGCCCCTGCCCCTGCCCAAGCGGGCCATGACCGTAGAAACGGCGGGCGATTTGCTTGCCAATGACCCGGACAATCAGGAAGGCAACGGCCCCGATAATGAGCATCTTGGCCAGAATTGAGATGAGAAACAGGGCTAAACCCGCCATTAGGGCCACACCTGCTATACGTGCAATGTTCATAGTATTTGTTTGTTTATTGGTTCAGGAAGCCTACTCGAGCGGCTTCTATTGTAGTAGTCGCAGCAGGGGCGGAGAATATTTTAAACCGACGGAAACTATTTTTCAGTATAGCCTCAAGTAGCTGTTTGTCAGGCTTAATTTCGTGGTAAAAATTGCATTGTATGGGGCCGCTATTACGTATACCCGCTTTTTTAGATGCCCGAATCAGGCGCTGGATCTCCGTTGCAGGCGTTCTTATGGGTACGCTGACTCTGGCCATTATACAGGACTTGCTTCAGTCGCAACGCAACAGTTATTCGTTCTATCTGTCGGAGTCGATGCTGTTTAACACCGTTTGGCTGCTATTCGGGCCAGTGGCTTACGTACAGCTACACCTGTTTGAAGGGGTAAGATGGCTGTCTGGCAGGCTATCGGGGCATTACAGGACAGCTGCGTTTGTCGTCAGTTCGTCGGTGGTTCACCTTGTGGCCTTCTCTGTGTTGGTGTATGGACTGTCGGTAGTTTTCTTCAACCATACATACACGCCCGTAGGCAATTTTACGTATTCGCTGAGCCAGGATTTGTACAAATACCTGTTGGTGTACGGAGCTATCGCGCTTGTGGGTTTGTCTCGCCCGCCAACCAAGTCAACACCTCTGCAAACGAACCCCGATTCCCCATTGGCAACGGGTCTCGACAGAATCACGGTGATGTCGGGCCGAACTACAGTTGTGGTGCCAACCCATGAGATTATCCTGATCCGTTCTGATGCACCGTACCTGCGTGTTCTGACCGCCGATAAAACGTACCTGCACACCCAAACGCTCAAGGCCATCAGTCGGCAGTTGGATAAACATCGGTTTGTGCGGGTCCACAAATCGACCATTGTCAATGTGCAGCGGGTGGTCTCGTTCCGGTCGAGGCTCAACGGCGACTATGATTTGTTGCTGGATAATCAGACCGAAGTCCGCCTTAGCCGACACTACGTTCCGGCATTCCGGCAATGTTATACCGGCGACTCATCGTTTTGAGGTACAATCACCACGGGTGAGCGTAGTTTGTTTTTAAAAGAACGTGAAAATGCTGAACTTTAGCCCTATTAGCCAATGTGTTATGAGAGCGATTGTTTATTACTTAGTGACCTGGTTTGGTCTGTCCTTTCTATGCATCGCCTGCCACGGACAGGCTCCATCCCGCCAACCAACCCACTCATCCCTGGAAAAAAGCGGGCCGATTGGCGGAGGATGCGATGGTTGCGAACTGATGTTTGTGGGCATGCCTTCGCGCATCAACCCGGTCGATACGAGCCGGGGCTGGAAAGGAGCCAATCGGAAATTGCTGGTGACAGGAACGATTTATCAACTCGACGGACGAACCCCTGCGCCCGATGTCGTTCTGTACTACTGGCACACCGATCACACTGGACGGTACACCCCGGCTGAGGGCATAGACCCCCAAGCCAGCCGACATGGAACATTACGAGGCTGGGTGAAAACTGATGCCACCGGACACTACTCGATCTACACCAACCGACCGGCTCACTACCCCGACAGGGCGGAGCCGGAACACATTCATATCTCGGTCAAAGAACCTAACATTCCCAACGAGTATTACATCGACGATGTGGTATTCGACGATGACCCGTTGGTGATTGAGGCCCGTAAGAAACGCCCGTTCGTCAACCGGGGTGGCAGTGGCCTTGTCCGAATTGTGTTGTCGGGCAAGTTACAGATTGCCGAGCGCGACATCGTGTTGGGGCTGAACATCGACAATTATCCGCAACGTGCGAAATCCCTGCGAACGTCGGGACTGCCCATTGGCGAAGACAGCCCCTCGTTCATTCCGTTTCACGTCTGGGGACCAGACAAAGGCACCACAGCCTGTCCGGTTTGTAAATACGGGAGGTATCACGGCATTCTGTATTTTGTGGGAAACCACCCAAACTGGCCCGAAATCAGGCAGTGGCTGGGATTTCTGGAGCAGGAAAGCGGGGCACGGGGCCAATATCTGAAAGTCTACTTCATTTATGGTAACGCAACTGAGCATAACGCAGCGTCCAGAAATGCTATGTTGGCGCTGCTCGGCCGGGAGCTTGGG
>JAJAYX010000295.1 GCA_026785985.1 Rudanella sp.
ATATAATACTTCGACTAAACGTTGTTTTGCATCTAAATGAATCAGGCTCAGTGAAATGCGTTTGGGTAACTGCAGCACTGCCTGATAGGTCGTGTTCAGGGTGGGCCGCAAAAATGGATTTCCCTGGACATAGGTAATAGCATCTAAGATTAGATAAGCCGGATTGAGCAAATCAAAATTAGGCCGTACAATGCGCCGATTGGCGGCCAGCGTCAACTGTACCTGTTTATTCAATGGATAGCTCAGAGACAGGGTGGGGAACAAATAGGTGTATTGCCGCGAGACCAGCAAAGGCTCGCTGCCAGTGCCGCTTGATTGCCCTGAATACCAGGTGGCTTCCGTCCGAAGGCCTGCATTGACCGACCAGCTCTGCCAGCTAAAGGCGGCTGACCCATATAGAGCGGCAGTTTGCTCGCGGTAATGGTAGGCCAGTGTCAGAGCAGATTTAAGGGGATCAAAACCGGGACTAACTTTTTCTGCGACAGGTTGATTTTGCATTGCCACAAGGCTGTATTTGATACCACTCTCCCAGGTAACTCCATGCACCGTTCGCGCATAGTCTGCTTTCAGACTGGCAATTTTCATTGTCGTGGGGTAAAAAATGGTCACTGACTCATTCACAGGTATCGAATTGACTTGTCTGGTAAATTCAGACCCGGTTTGGTGACGATCCAAAAAACCGGCCCAGTCACCATCGACCGACACCCGTCCCCCCGTAGGCAGGATATGCCGTAGATTTAGGTTTAGCGAGGCCTGCCGATATTGTTGATCACTGACCGAAATCGAATGAATGCCAACAGATGGCTGACCTGACACCTGATAGTGTACCCAGGCATCCGGGCGTAGCTGATAGTGCATCGTCGAGGCATTCAAAGCCGCCCCAACCGTTGTTTTAGGCGATAGAGTAACATCGATGCCTGATTGAAAACCCAGACTTGCCTGTCGGTTCGTGCGAAACTGTTCCGCATCTGAATAGCCCGTTCCTCCAAGATTCTGATGGCTGACGTATTGAAAATAAGTCGGTTTCCAAAGTGGAGTCAACACGGCAAACCCACTATGCCGAGCCATTTTCCAGGACATGTTTCCGCTTGCATTGGCTTTTTCATACCGTCCATAGCCCAGCGAAAGCTGAAGATCACCCGTTAAACCATCCGTGGGTGGCCGTTTGGTGTAGAGCAATACCACACTACCACCACTGGCATCGTAGGAGGCCGGGGGCACAGTCAGTATCTCCATACGGGTATAAGTGCTTGCCGGTAATGTTTGCAGATAGGCTGAGACCCCATTAGCGGGCAAAGCCACTCGCTTATCATTGACATATAACTGCGTGACTGGCTGGCCATCCACCTGAATTGTTTTCGTAATAGCATCCAGCATGGCACGTGGAGCGACCGCAAACGCATCTAATACCGTTTGGCCAGCCAATAAGCCGTTTGCTTCCAGATTGACGACAACCCGATCCGGTTTTATCTCAACTTCCGGTTTTCTGGCTGTCACCGTGACCTCCTTTAGTTGGGTAACCCCGGCCACCAGGCTGAGGTCACGGGTCAGAGGTGCGTCGGTCACCTGTATAGTCTGACTAACTGGACTATAACCAGGTCGAACCACCACCAGCCGATAACCTCCCGGAGTCAATTTGCCAAATAGAAATCGTCCGTCACTGCCCGATACTGTAATCGTTACAAGTGTAGAATCCCGGTACAGGCAAACGGACTGGTCCGCAATCTGCTTACCAGTCGTATCTAAAAGGGTTCCCTGTAGTGAGTAAGGAGGAATATTCTGGGCCAGTACGCATTGAAAATGACCAGCCAGTAAAGCGAAACAAAGCATGAACCGTAAAAAGCGAACGAACATAGTCATTAAAAAAATAAGTAAAATACAGTCTATTAACCGGCTAATATACGGTAGTAGGCCTGATTAGCCATTTTTGCCAAAAAGTTTAGGTATTAATTTATAAGTAATCGAATTTTGAGCGATAATAATGCTTTGCCTGACCCGGCAAGTTGACTACCTTCTTGTAACGACTACTACTTATGTCTACTATAGATGGCAGGATGGGCTGGTTGGCCAATACTGTTCCAATGCACCTTCCACTACGAAAGTTTTCGCTTGTTCGAATTGGTTGCCATCTCCTTTTTTGGCTTTATGATGGTCAATCGTTTTACAATACCTTAGTTCGTATACTAACTGTTCCTTCAACAGCTACACTTCCGCCCGGTCCGAACCCATACGCCTTGACGGTTGGCTTGTTGGATCATATTGTAACGACCATTTTCATATTTTACTTAGTGGGCTATACGGTTATTCCCATTTTGATGAATCAACTCGTATATCAACGCACGACAGGTCGAATCGAATGGCGAAAAATGGTTCTAATAGTAGGGGTAATCTTCTTTATGTTTATCTTTTATGGCCTCAACAATTATTACCTGTTTTCGTTTTTGCATCAGCTTCCTCATCCCAGTCCCTATGTTGAGCGGTGGTACGGCACTATTCACACTGGTGGTTTACTCGGACTCTTTAGAGACTATGATATTACGCAGTTTATTTTTGCGTACAACTTTTCCTATGTGCTGATTCCACTGCTGCTTAAAACCATCCGTGAGGCAGTGGGGTGGGGCGTTCATTCCTACCGTCAAGGCCTACGAAATGAGCAGCTAACATTCACTAAATTACAGACCCTTCAATACCAGATCAACCCCCATTTTCTGTTCAATAATTTCAACAGTATATATGGGCTTATCC
>JAJAYX010000296.1 GCA_026785985.1 Rudanella sp.
CAATGACTGGCTTACTATCTATGTAAGTATCGGCGTCGAAGATAATTACCATAGAAACCCCCTCGAACTGTAGCGTTTCAATGATTGGATCAAGCAAAGACATTCTTAATGGATCGTCAAAAGTGTCTTTGCCGCCCATGTCGAGAATGTCGCCAAGAGATAGTTTCGTATTCTGGTCGGTGAATTTGCCTTTTGAAAGCTTTACTCCGTACCACTCCTGGCTCAGGTCCTGAAAAAACTTCTGGTCAGCAATGCCCTCCACAAAAATTTGTACGTTAGTCATCGTTTACCCCCGCGTGTGTTGAAGCCAATAGTTAGTGCATACTCGAACTGTTCAAAATCATAAGTCGCAGCCTTCACCTCGCCCTCCTTGTTTTCAATCAGCGAAATATTTCGGGCATCTTTTTGGTATTGAACCATATCGGGGGCTTCGAGGGCTTCGATAAACGCCTGCTGGCATTCAAGGCTATGGGTGGTTGCGAAAAGCTGAACCTGATATTTATCGCAAAGCTGAATAATGGTTTTCCAATAGCTGGTTAAGCGAGTAAAGTGGATGCCGGAACCAATTTCATCGACCATTAAGCGGTAATTCTTAGTGATTGCAAGATGAATTAGAATACGTGCCACTTTAACTGTTCCGTCGCCAAATTGGTATAATGGATAGATGGAATCACTGGTAGTCAAAATAACGCTTAACGTATCTTGACCGTCTGAAAAGCGATGAATTCTAACTTCTTCAAGATCGGGAATGAACTTTCGTAGACCCTCTTCAAATTCCTTTCTTAAGAGTTTGTTCGGATTGAAGAACTCATAAAAAAGTCCCGGCAGATGGTTATCACAAGATAGATTGGCAGGTACAAGGTCAGGAAGCCTAACTTTGTATTCAATGTTCTCAAGGTAAGCACCAGTCATTTTAAACGTCTCATTCTGTTCTGGACCGTAGTTAATTTGTTTCAAATATGTCCTGATAGTATGAAGGGCCAAGTCATTCTCTGCGAACTCTTTTTCTATTGAATCCAAGTGAGCCGCACTCTTTAACGCCAAAGTGAACTCTTTTTCTCCTTGTCCGAGAACTTTTATACAAATAGGTTTTATAACGTCTCTAAAAAAGAATGACCAAAAATCAGACTTCTTAATCGCATCGACGGTCGGTAATCCGCCAAACTTTATACTGCTTCTGTAACCAAACAAGGCAAGGAAATTCGCAGCAGAAATTTCTATATCTTCATCAAAGCATAACCCCTCCAGCACCGAAGTCTTCCCCACGTTGTTGTCGCCCACAATCAGGTTGAACTGCCCCAGATTGCTCATCTCGAAGGAGTCGAAGCGTTTGAAGTTCTCGATTTTGAAGTAAGTCAGGTGTTGCTTTTCCATAGCGATCAAAAAAATAAGGCAACAGGAATGCCCGAAAAAGGCCAACCCGTTGCCAAATCAACGAAAAAAATGCGAAATCGTTACGGTTAAAACGCTACCCGGTAACTCAGCACCGGAATCAGGCCGGTTTGGTAACTAATGCGTACTGTGCCGGTGGTCGCGTCGAAATAGCGGCCAAAAATGTTCTGGCGGTTGGTGGCATTCTGAAGGTCGAGCGAGGGGGTGCGGGTGGAACGGGGCGGTTGCGTTTCCAGCTAAACCGAACGCCGGTGCGGAAGCTACCGTCAATCCCAGGGTAATACCTCGAACAGACGTGGCATTTAAAAGTGCAATGGTAACTCCCTGAAGCGGTGTTTGCAGACCTTGGTCGATAATGATACCGCGAATGATCTGTGTGAGTAGCCATCGAAACGCTGCTTCCCCCCACCGAACAAGGATGTATGTAGCGTGGAGGACCTTGCTCTGCCTATTTAAATGATTAAACGGCCATGAGGTTATTATTTGCCGAATGAGTAGGCTGTAAACCTGGTGCAGAATGGCACGAATTTCGCTGTAAATAGACAATTGATGGAATAATTGCAGCAATAGACAGGGCAGTGAAGTAGGGGTGATTGAAGCAATCTGTCTACCGAATCAACCCGTTTTTGACATTGGTAACCCTGGTTAATTACCGTTCCGTCAAAACTTGTTGATTCCGATTGATCGTTACTACATAGTTGATTATATTGCTGTCCTTGTCTGTATATAGAATTAATGGGCGAACTTACTCGCATACAACTTTCTGAGATGACCCAGCTATGGCGGGAGATGGCTCGAAACCTCAATGCCTATCAGGGTCTGCATTGGCATGAGTTGACAACCGTGCAACATTTAGACCTGAACGCCTACCAGAACAGCCTGCTCACGCGGGCACAGGATACGGACGAGCGGGCGTATTTATTGCTTACGGAGCCTACAGAGCCAACGTTTATGATGGCATTGCGTCAGATCAAACGGGCTGCTCAAACTTTGCAGGACTCGCCTGAGCAAATGATTGCGCTCAACTTAGGGGCGTTGACCGTAGCCCTTGCCGCCGGCATCACCCGGAACAACACCCGCACTATTCAACTTTCACTGTCTGAACTGAGTGTGCTAACCGAAGGAGCGGTGGTCGTGAAATAAGATGGCTAGGTGGCTGCCCGTTAATACTCGCAGGCCTGCCTTCACCGTCCAATTCACCCCTTGGCACCCCGGTTCGCACTGCCACAAACCCCGGTCAGGGCGAAGGCATTGGGTTGCACATTGTGAAGCGATTGTGTGGCCTGCTCAATGGCAAGATGGATGTAGATAGCCATTGAGCAGGCATTGGCACCACCTTCCGGCTAACGCTGCCGAGGAGTTACAAAAAGTAAAGGGCAAGGCCCTGCTCCGTTCACACCTCCCCCTTTTTCATCGCTTTCTCGGCATAATCGACCGAGCGGGCAGTCATAGCCATGTAGGTGAGCGAGGGGTTCTGGGTTGAGGTTGAGGTCATGCAGGCCCCGTCGGTCACGAACACGTTTTTGCAGGCATGGAGTTGATTCCATTTGTTGAGCATCGACGTTTTGGGGTCGCGGCCCATCCGAACGCCCCCCATCTCGTGAATGTCGAGGCCGGGGTTGCGATGGTCGTCGCGGAGACGGATGTTTTTGAAACCGGCCTCGGTAAACATCTCGCTCATCTGCTCCTGGTAATCCTTCACCATTTTTTCGTCATTGTCGTCGTAGGCGATGGCGATTTTCAGTTGCGGAATGCCAAACGGATCTTTCAAGGCCGAATCGAGAGCCACATAGTTGGTTTCTTTCGGGATGGTTTCGCCCATCATGTGCGAGCCAACATACCAACCTCCCAGTTTCGGATTCAGCAGGTTTTGTTTGAGGTCGGCCCCCAACCCGCTTTGGTCAGCCCGCGAATTTCGACCCGCCGAGAAACCAGCCGCGTAACCCCGGAGAAAGCCCGTTTCTTGCTTAAGCAAGTTGCGAAAACGCGGAATGTACGGGCTATTGGGCCGCCGACCGTCGGTGGTGCTGTCGAGCATGCCATCGAACTCTGCCGAAACGCCCGCCCGATAATTATGAAACGCCACATATTTACCCAGTACCCCGCTGTCGTTGCCCAGTCCATTGGGAAACCGGTTCGAGGTGGAGTTGAGCAGAATCAGGTTGGAGTTCAGCGCGGCTGCGTTCAGGAAAATAATGCGGGCATAAAACTCCTGCATCTGCCTGGTCTGTGCGTCGATCACTCGCACCCCTACAGCTCGTTTTTTACCTTCGTCATAAATAATCGAATGCACCACCGAATGAGGCCGGAGCGTCATTTTGCCGGTTCGCATGGCCCAGGGCAAGGTGCTTGAGTTACTACTGAAATAGCCACCATATGGGCAACCGCGTTCGCAAATAGTGCGGTGCTGGCATTGCGCCCGACCTTGCTCTAAGTGAATCGGTTTGGGTTGGGTGATGTGTGCCGCCCGGCCCATAATTACATGGCGATCAGGGTATTTGCCAGCTATTTTTTGCCGAAAATGTTTCTCCACACAGTTCCACTCGTGGGGTGGCAGGAACTCCCCATCGGGTAGGCTGGCGAGGCCATCTTTATTACCAGATATGCCCGCAAATTTTTCCACGTAGCTATACCAGGGGGCCAAATCGGCGTAGCGAATAGGCCAGTCAACGGCGAACCCATCGCGGGCTGGACCCTCGAAATCGAAGTCGCTCCACCGCTGGGTTTGCCGCGCCCACATCAGCGATTTTCCGCCTACCTGGTAGCCCCTGATCCAATCGAAGGGCTTTTCCTGTACGTAGGGGTGTTCGGCATCTTTCACGAAAAACTGCTCCGTGCCCTCGTAAAAGGCATAGCACTTGCTGATGATCGGGTTGGCTTCGCGCACTTCCCGCGTGAGTTGGCCCCGGTGTTCAAACTCCCAGGGTTGCTTCATAGTGGTGGGGTAATCGGTCACGTGCTGCACATCGCGGCCCCGTTCGAGTACGAGGGTTTTCAGTCCCTTGCCCGTTAATTCTTTGGCGGCCCATCCCCCGCTGATGCCGGAGCCAATCACAATGGCATCGAACGAGTTAGGAGGGGTCGCGTCGATATTGAAGTAGGACATGCTATTTTTTTACAGGCACACACCCCTTATACCGGGCGGGGGCCATTTCGTAATGAGTTAAGTTGGTCATGACGTATTCGGAGTTCATATATCCCCTGATTGTCAGTGCTTTGACAAGTTGCACGAAGTCTTTTTGAGTAGGGTCGTTCGATTGGCTCATCTGCCGCAGAATGTCGAGCCGTTGGGCGATATCGCCTTCCAGAAAAGGCATTCCGATAGCTACCTGCGCCACATCGTCCACGCTATTCAGACCTTTGCGGAACATCACCTGGGTTTGTTTGTCATAGCAATCCGTCACCATTTTCTCGATGAACTGATGCACGTTTAGCCCTCTGGCACCAGAAATGCTTGTCTGGCCTTCGTTGGTGACGGGAATAATAATGTCGGTGATTTCGGCCAGCAGGTCAACTTCGGAGGCTGACAGGAATGAAGTGGCAGTTCCCGTTTTTTGGAGCGAGTCGGGAGTCCAGTTGGTGGCCCATCCGGGCAGTGCCATCAGTCCGCAGACTGTGGTAGCCACCATTTTTAAAGCATTACGTCGTTTCACTGTAAAATTTAGCGTTCAGAATTAGGGTCAAAAGTAGAAGATAAGCGTCAAACTACCGATTGGGCAAGTAGGTGATTGATACGGGTGTAGGACAAGTTTAATTTAAATGATTTTCGGCACAGATCGTGCCCCTTTTTTCGACAGGATTACAG
>JAJAYX010000297.1 GCA_026785985.1 Rudanella sp.
ATTTTGGCCAATCATCTATAGCTTATCCAGTTAAATACAAATAAACAGTTGGCAAATACTTAAGTAAAACACAAACCCTTTACTTTGCTAAAAGCCTTAAAAACTTTTTAGTAACCAAATCCTCTTTTTACTACGCGCAGGGCATACTGTACGTCATCATGAAGAAACGACATTACGTTTACCTCGGCACTTTCATGCGTTTTATTTTCCACTGGACGATTAGTTACGGTCAGCTCAAAACAGATAATTCCACGTCCATACATGCCGAGCATTTCACCACCCGGCAGGGTCTGGCCAACAACCAAGTTACGTCTATTTTGCAGGATCGCGCCGGTTTTATGTGGTTTGGCACCCAGGCTGGACTGAGCCGCTTCGATGGGTATGAATTCAGTAGTATAAAAACGGACTTAAAACGACCCAAACAGACGTTCCGCAACGATGCCATCTGGAATTTATACGAAGATAAAAGCGGTCGGCTCTGGGCGACAACCCTGGGGGATGGATTGCACGAGATCGACACCCGAAAACGCGGTTCAACGGCGTACCGGCCCGATTCGACCAGCCAGTTTCAATACATGAACGTGTTCAACTGTTTGGTCGAAGAATCACCAACCGTGCTCTGGGTGGGCACTACAACCGAACTACTACACTATACGATCCAAAACCGGCAGGCAACAGCTTACAAATTACCGGCTTCGATGGGCAATGTGTCCGTCTTATGCCTGGTTTTCGATTCCTTAAAGCGGTTGTGGGTGGGCACCAATGCCGGGTTATTCATCTTTGACCGAAAAACCAAACAGTTTCAACTGGTTCCCTTACCCGTTTCGGGCCAGTTGGCGCAGCCCGTTGTATCCGCGCTGGCCCTCGATGATAACGGTATTCTTTGGGTTGGCACGCACGGCGAGTCCCTGTACAAACTGGGGGCCACTGCAGAAGGCTTGTTTCAACTCGATACCCGACTGCCAAAGCCACGAGCCACTGTCTTTTCACTGGGCGAGCACACGAATCAATCAATAAGCAGTATTCGGATTGTTGGTAATGAAGCCTGGCTGGGTTCTGACCAGGGTTTGTTTCGCGTGCATCGGCCAACTAATAAGGTCACGCAGTATCGGGCCGACCGGAATCAGTCCGACGGTCTGTCGAGCAACAATATCCTCTCGCTTTGCCCCGACCGCGAAGGCAACCTGTGGGTAGGCACGGATAATGGCATCAATAAAATCAGTACAACCAGTCGGCAATTCACGGCAATTCAGCTCCATCCGACCATCCTGTCGGTTCGTGATCCACGCAACAATTTCAGCGGTGTGGCCGAAGACAATACCGGCACTATTTGGTTGGGCAGTTCGATCAGCGGCCTGTATCGAGTGCTACCGGGCACCACACAGCCCATGGCGGTAGCCTCAACCCTGGCCAATCCGCGTGTCCGTACCCTATTCCGCGATAACAGCGGGCAACTTTGGGTGGGTACCGACGAGGCTTTGTACCGCTTAAATACCCTTACCGGCCAAACGACGCGGTATCCCTGTCGATTACCGGTGCAGTACATTGGTCAGGAGGCAACGGGGCGTTTGTGGGTCGCTGGACAAAATGGCCCGGCTTCGTTCGACCCGGCCAGTGGGCAGTTTACCTACCTGGACAACGATCTCCAAAACAGCATGTGGTATGCTACCGCGCTATGTGTCAGCCGCTCGGGCTACGTCTGGATCGGTCATGTGGGCGGAGGCATCCATCGCTACGACCTTCGATCAGGGAACCTCCATCAGTATCTGCCCCCTACCCCCAGCCAGCGCGATAGCGTCAAAAATGCGCTTAGCGACTTAAATGTCATCGCTTTATACGAAGATAAACAGGGGCAGATCTGGTCGGGTACGCAACGGGGAGGCCTGAACATCCTCAATCCACGCACGAACAAATTTCGGCAGCTAACCACGGACCAGGGGTTACCCAGCAACTATGTTCTGGGCATTACGGCCGATCACCGGGGCCGAATCTGGGTGAGTACCGATCAGGGACTAGCCCGCTACGATGCCCAAACCCGCACTTTCCGGTCGTATGATGATGCGGATGGGTTACCCATGATTCAGTTTACCGAAAACTGCGTCAGTACTGGCCGAAACAGGCTCTTTTTTGGTGGGCCTGATGGGTGCCTAACGTTCAACCCCGACAGTATCCGCGAAAACCGGATGATACCGCCCGTTTTCATTACCGGGCTGACGGTCAACGGTAACGTCGACCCGTTGTTGACCGACCGGACCGAGTTAGGCCATGAGGAAAATATGCTGGCGTTTCGGTTTGCGGCTCTCAGCTATCGGGCCTCCCAAAAAAATCAGTACCAGTACCAGCTTATCGGGATTGACCCGAAACCGATACTCGCCAAACAGCAGCGAACGACTTCTTACGCAGGTCTGCCGCCTGGCGAGTATCGGTTTCAGGTGCGGGGTTCCAACGGCGATGGAGTCTGGAATCCGGTGGCGGCCTCGCTGACGGTTGTGATTAACCCACCCTGGTGGCGCAGCTGGTGGGCGTACTGTCTCTACGCGCTGATAGTCGCCGGTCTGCTGTATACCATAACCCGGACGTACATAAACCGGCGGGCGTTTCGCC
>JAJAYX010000298.1 GCA_026785985.1 Rudanella sp.
ACGGGGATGCAGTGTAGCCAATCGGTGTTTAGGCTGGCTGATGCTGGCATTGGCAGGTGTACTGGGCGAAAAGAGACGCAGAGGGCGTTGGCTACAATGCACCCTCGGCATTCCATACGGCTTTCGAGCGCATCACGGGCCAAACACCAGCTTCGTTCCGGTTGGCACGAACTTCGTAACTGTCGGCGAATAGGCTATTAGAGCGTCTTGGCGGGTAACTTAGCAACGTTACTTTGACCCGTATCATAAACCGACTCAGTTGTGGAATTTCCCTCTCAGCCTCTTACGCAAAGTCCCTCGTCCGTTGTCAGCACTCGCCGTTACGATCTCGACTGGCTCCGGATTATTGCCATTCTGACGCTGCTATTCTATCATACCGGAATGATTTACGTGTCGTGGGGCTGGCACATCAAGAGTGCCGAACATAGCCAACCAATGGAGGAGGTGATGCGGTGGCTGCACCGCTGGCGGATGCCGTTGCTGTTTTTTATTTCGGGAGCAGGCACGTTCTTCGCCCTGAAACGGCGGTCATACGGAGCCTATGCCGGTGAGCGATTCCGACGATTATTCATTCCTCTGGTTTTTGGGATGTTCGTGATTGTGCCGCCCCAAATCTACATTGAATGGTTGTTTCGGGGAATTTTTTCGGGAAGCTACGCTGATTTTTACCCCAACGTATTTCATTTTGAACCCTACAAAGATGATGGAACGGGGGGCGCGTTCAGTTGGCACCACCTGTGGTTTGTAGCCTACCTGTTTCTGTATTCACTGCTCAGTATTCCCCTGTTTTGGTGGTTGAAAAGCGCACCCGGCGAGCGGTTCATTGGCCGGGTTAGTCAACTCATTTCCCGACCGGGCGGGGCGTTGTCGTTAGTTATTATCCTGATCATCAGTCAACTGATTCTGAAACCATTCTTCCCCGAAGAAACGCACAGCATTTTCGACGACTGGGCTTATTTCGTCAAAAACCTGTTGTTATTCTGGGCGGGTTATGTGTTGGTGAGCCGCTCCGAATTTGCAGCCATACTAACCGCGCAACGACGTATTTTCCTGGGAGCTACCGTATTCTGCACCGTTTTGCTTTACGGCAGCCGGGCCATCTGGACCGATGATACCATTGACGAAATCCGGTGGCTAAACATCCTATACACCATCAATTCCGATTGTTTGGTCTGGTTTTCGGTGCTGATGACGGTGGCCTGCGGGTATCGCTACCTCAACGCAAACCACCCTATTCTCCCCCATCTGACTGAAGCCGTCTACCCGTTCTATATTCTGCACCAAACCGTGATTGTGCTGATTGGCTATTGGGTACTCAAGCAAACCACGCTGGGCGTTTACGACGGATTTCTCTTTGTCAGTTTGTCAACCCTGCTGGTTTGCGTAAGCCTATACTGGTTCCTGATCCGTCCGTTCAAACTAACACGGGTGTTGTTTGGTGTGTTGGCCAAGCCCGATAAAACCCCGCGCCAATAGCACAGGTGAGACTCAATGCCAGCCCCCCCCCAATGCCCGGTACATATTGACCACCGCATTCATTTGCTGCATTTTGGTTTCCACCAGATCAAACTTTGATTCCAATGCGTCGCGTTGAGTCAGCAACACTTCCATGTAATCGGCCCTGGCTGAATTAAAAAGCGTATTGGAAATCGTGACCGACTGGTTGAGCGCCTGCACTTGCTTCTTTTTCAGGTCATAACTTTTCTCTAAGTTACTGATCTTCGCCAGTTGGTTGGCCACTTCGAAATAGGCATTCAGAACCGTCCGTTCGTAGTTATAAGCAGCCTGCGTTTGCTTGGCATTGGCACTATAATAGGTGGCAATGATTTCGTTTCGGTTGATCCAGGGACCGGCTATACTACCCGCCAAAACTAACAGTATTGATTCAGGTTTCAGCAGCAGGGTTGGATTGAAAGCCTCGAACCCAATGGCTGCGGAAATGTTCAGCGATGGATAAAAATTGGCCCGCGCCACTTTCACATCGATTTTGGCGGCCACCAGGTTCAGTTCAGCCTGTCGGATATCGGGTCGATTTTGTAGCAACTGCGCCGGGATCCCAGCCTGCATACCAACAGGCATCACCTTGTCGAACGCCTGGGCATCACGGGCAATAGGCTGCTGCGGATACCGGCCCGTCAGGAAGTTAATTCGGTTCTCGGTTTCTGTAATCCGCTGCTGCAGGGTATACTGAATACTCCTCGTGTTGAGTACCTGGGCGTCAAACCGACGCACGGCTAACTCGGTGACGCGGGCCGACTCTTTCTGGAGCCTGACGATGTTCAGGGCGTTGGTCTGGATCTCAATATTCTGCTGAACGATAGCCCGCTCAGTGTCCAAAGCGAGCAGTTCGTAGTATGAATTGGCGATTTCGGCAATCAGATTGGTCACCATGAAGTTTCGGCCTTCAACGGTTGACTGATAGCGGATAACGGCGGCTTTTTTGGCGTTGCGCAGTTTGCGCCAGATGTCCACCTCCCAGGTAGCCGTTGGCCCCACAAAAAAGTTAGGCACAAACTCGGGCGTTTTTTGGCGGGGGGTAATGTCAGCAATAGCCTCCGAAGCCCCCCGACTGGTGTACCGACCTACCTTATCCACACCAATCCCGCCACCGATGCCCACAAAGGGTAGATACGCCCCTTGTCTGGCCCGAATTTCATTGCTGGCAATGGCAATTTCCTGCACGGTAATGTTCAGTTCCTGGTTATTTTTCAGGGCCACATCGATCAGAGCAGTCAAATTGGGGTCGGTGAAAAACTCGTTCCACCGGATCTTACCCGTATTGGTCGAGTCCTGGGTCGTGTTATAGCTAACAGGAACCATCCGATTCTCGGTTTTCCCGATTAGAGCCGGGGCTTTGCAGGCCGTTATAGCGAACGACAGGCAGGCTATCGCCAGGCAATTAGTTGTGAGTTTCTTCAACATGGTTCGTACTTTCTTCAGGTTGTGGAAAGGTGTCTAATTGATGAACCAGATTTTCGGTCAGCGGCTCATCCTCTTCATCGTTGATCATCTTGCGGCCATCGGCCAGACTACCAAATATGTAGTATAAGCCAGGGATGATAATAACCCCGAAAATGGTTCCGAATAACATGCCACCCATTGCCGATGCACCAATGGTACGGTTACCGATAGCCCCTGCGCCGGTTGCACCAATCAACGGAATCAGACCGGCCACAAAGGCGAAGGAGGTCATCAGAATCGGGCGAAAACGAACCTTGGCTCCTTCGATGGCTGCATCCAGAATGGTGGCTCCCTGCTTCCGTTTCTGCACGGCAAACTCCACGATCAGCACCGCATTTTTACCCAACAGACCAACCAGCATGATGAGTCCGATCTGGGCATAGATGTTGTTCTCCAGCCCCATGAGTTTGAGCAACAGAAACGAACCGAATACCCCAACCGGCAGCGAGAATACTACGGCCAACGGAATGATAAAACTCTCGTACTGAGCGGCCAGCACAAAATAGACAAAGGCCAAAACAATCAGGAACACATACAGAGCCTCATTGCCCCGGATCGATTCGTCGTAGGAAAGACCTTCAAACGCGATATCGTACCCTTTCGGCAAGGTCTTAACGGCCACTTCCCGGATGGCCTGAATGGCATCTGCCGTGGTATATCCCTTGGCGGGCAAACCCTGAATGGCGGCTGAATTGTATAAATTGAACCGGGTAATTTCATTCGGACCCTGGCCTTTTTTCAGCGTCATAAACGATGAGTAAGGCACCATTTCTCCCCCATCGTTTTTCACAAAAAGCTTCAACAAATCGGATGGAAGCCTTCTGAAGCTGGGATCGGACTGCACGTACACTTTGAAAAACTGGTTAAACTTAGTAAACCCCTGTTCGTAGGTACTGCCAATCATAATATTGAGGTTATCCATCGCTTTCCCGATAGATACGCCTTTTTGCATGGCCAGGTTATTGTCGATCTCCAGTTCGTACTGCGGATAATTCGCGGCAAAAAATGTAAATAAGCCCGTCAGCTCTTTACGCTTGCCCAAATCCTCCATGAACTGTTTGTTGATTTTATCAAACTCGCTGTAGTCCGTATCGGTTGTTTTATCCAATAAGCGCATCGAAAAACCGCCCGACGTACCAAACCCCGGAATGGCGGGCGGTTCAAAGAATTCGACAGTAGCCCCCAGGCCCCTCGTTTTCTCCTCCAGCTCTTCCATAATTTCCTTCACGTTATGCTTGCGCTC
>JAJAYX010000299.1 GCA_026785985.1 Rudanella sp.
CGATTGCGGTAATACGCCCTGTTTACCGGCATGGGTGAACAGGCTCGTCAGGGTTATAAATATACATTAAATTTTGCTTAATATACGAACTAATTAATATACTTTTCTTGTATATTGATCGTTATGAGATTCAGCATAACCAAAATACTTCTCAACAACGTATGAAAACTCTCATTTTCACCCTGTTAGCAACTACGTTTGCTGCCTGTTCAGCCAACACGAAACAGGAAAGCAACAGTGGACAAAACTTATCGACTCCTGTCGAAAAGGATTATAGCGATTCTGCCCGTAAACCCATTGTGACAGATTCAGTAGCCACCGACATACGGCAATAATCCATCAGCCGTCATTTCACTCCCAAAACCCTTGGTTAAGTATAGTTTTCGGGAACTGACATCCCTTAATTCCTAAATACCTGGGTCAAGTCTGAGCAGATAAAATAAGATGCGTTATAAAAGTAATAACCCTGTTCATATCTTTGCCAGACTTAACAAGTGCTTACTAATCAGTAATTTACAAACAAAAAAGTTAGTATCGAACACCTTTTTCTATGAAGGACAGTAATCGTGACGTACATGGAGTAAATCGAGACCAACAGGTTTTAAGAAAAAGCCTC
This sequence comes from Rudanella sp., assembly GCA_026785985.1. GTDB lineage: Bacteria > Bacteroidota > Bacteroidia > Cytophagales > Spirosomataceae > Rudanella. The sequence continues at coordinate 617 of JAJAYX010000299.1, forward strand.
GATATAATTTGCGGGAAATGGCGACTTTTCATTTTGCTCAATCTTGGGGAACACACTCGACGATATGGTGAACTCAGGCGTATGATGCCTGATGTCAGTGAAAAAGTATTAATTCAGGAATTGAAGACGCTGATTTCGCTGGGTGTCCTTGAAAAAAAATCCTTCAATGAAGTACCACCAAGGGTTGAGTATAAATTAACGCTAAAAGGAGTAAAAATACTCCCTCTCCTGCATAGCCTTAGACACATCGGTGAACCATTTATGGAGGTGTAAGCATGTTGCTCTGGGGTAGAGACCAAAGGCTTTGAGCCTACGGTGTTGTTTTTATCCTACGAATGCTGTTCTTTGCCCCGCTAAACTTTTGTTTTACAATAATTCAAACAGCAAAATGGGTTTACTGAATTTCTTTAAAGGTGTCGGGGAGAAGATCTTTGGCAAGGAACACGAGGTTCCGGCTACCGAACCAGCCAAACAGGCCGAAGTAGAGCCCGTAAAGGCGCAGGCACTGCTCAACCATGTTAAGCAGTTGGGTCTGGCTTACAACAAGCTGACGGTGAAAACAAAAGGTGACACGGTGATTCTGGAAGGCGAAGTAAACACGCAGGAAGATGCCGAGAAAATTGCGCTAGCAGTTGGCAATGTGGAGGGTGTGATGGTGGTTGACAACAATCTAGTTGTGGCCAACCCAACTCCCGAAGCTCGGTACTACACGGTGAAAGAAGGCGATTCGCTGTCGAAAATCGCCAAAGAAGTATATGGTGACCCCATGAAGTATGGCGTTATTTTTGAAGCTAACAAGCCGATGCTAAAAGATCCTGACCTGATTTACCCCAATCAGACGCTGCGTATTCCGCAACTGTAGAGTAGTAAAGGGCTTGGGGTGAAGAGCATGGGGTTTGCTTACGCGCATTTACCCCAAGCCCTTTGCCCCAAGCCTTTTTTCAATTCACGCTTCCATCCACCCGGCCTTCCAGCGTTTGTTGCAAATCCTGGGAAAGATTTGACAAAAAATCGTAACCTGTTCGGCGTTCGAGGTCGTCGACGCTCAGGATATAGTAGTTCCAGGGTTTATCGGCGGCTGTTTGCCGGTTTGGAATATTCACTGCAATTACTCGCGTATTCGTGTTGATCCGCTGCAGATCGCTGGAGCCGACCGGCAACACCACAATCACTTTCCAGAGTGAAGCGGGCACTGTTATTTTGCCATTGGCCAGCTTGCTTGCTTCTCCACTGGCACCCGTTCCTCCAGCCCCAAGGGTGCCGGCCACAATGTAGAGTTCATTGCTAGCGGCCATTAGTTTCCGGCAGTATTCCTCCAGTTCTTTCCATACTTCGCGGTTATGGCGCGGTGCTTCTGGCACGATATTAGTCAGCAGAAAGGTAGCACTATTATCGGCTGATGAACCATCGCGATCATCAGACGGACACAAATGCCCCCGGTCGAAGCCCGAATTGGTGTAATCGCCTGTTTTGGCGGCAAACCAATCGGTGGGTAGTTGGGGGTCGGGCCGAAAGTCGTTATTGCGGGTGGCTGCTCCTTTCCAGGCCGCGCTCAGGTGCCAGCTCACCCAGTTGGCAATACTTCTCCGGCGGCTGAACGAAAGTGCGTATGCCGACTTCATTATCAGGTAGTTACTGTCGTCGCCAACCGATGCACCACTGGGATTTCCGAGAGCAAGGTTATCGTCGCGAGTGGGTTGGGTATTGTTTATGATGCCCCCACCAGATTGGGGTAATCCCATGCGACAACCCTCGCTAAATACCAGGAATAACAGCGAAAAAGCAGTAATCCGAAAATGAGTTGAGTAACAAATTGTTTTTTTTAGCATCCTTTTTGAAATTTACAGTGGAATACTGAACCTACTACGTAAACGATACCAGCGACTGGTTCTTTTCAGTCCGCAAGATTAGCGTAAAACATCGCCCTTTTATTTACCGTCATGTCTAAAAAAAAGCAGCCCTCTTCGCCAAGACCTGCCCCTGCCTCACCATCAACTGGCCGCGTAGTTCCGCCAAACCCAACCAGGTCGGGTGGGCCAACCGCAACGGCACCCCGCCCGCAATCGGCGTTTGTCAGGCCAACACCGGCCAAACCAGCCGCTCCTGCCGAACCCTCGGTTCAGTTGCCCATTCCAACCCGGCACATTGCCTGGTGGCCTCCACTGGTGCTGGGCTTAGTTGGCTTCCTACTCTATATAAACACGTTTAATCACGGGTACGCCCTTGACGACATTGCGGCTATCAGTCAAAATTTATTCGTGAAAGCGGGCCTTAAAGGAATTCCTGACTTGCTGCGTACTGAGTTCTGGCACTTCAGCAACATCTCACTGGGTTATTATCGTCCGTTGTCGCTCATTACGTTTGCCGTCGAACACGAATTTGCGGGCGACAAACCGGGTCTGAATCACCAGATCAACACCGTGTTGTATGCCCTGATGGGTTTGGTGCTGGGTATGCTGCTGCAAAAGTGGTTCATTGCCCCCGCCAAACAAACGGCAGCCGATGGCCTGGTCGTATCGAACAATTCATCGAATCGGACGGTGCAGATTATCATGGCCCTGCTGGCGGGTCTTATCTTTATTACGCACCCCGTTCACACCGAGATTGTGGCCAACATCAAAGGCCGCGACGAGGTGTTGAGCTTCCTGTTCATTGTGCTGATGCTGTTGTTTCACTGGCGGTATCTGGAAACCAACCAATGGGGGTGGCTCAAACCTGATGCCCGCCTAATAGCCGGTGTCATTATCTGTATGTTGGGTGGCCTGCTGGGTGGCTCGCTGGTGTGGGGTATTGTTGGAAAAGAAGGCGTTAGCTTACCCAACCAGATTCTGGCGGGTGTGAGCCTGCTCGAAATTTTCCGCATTGCAGCCGCTGGTGTGGCAGCCAGTTTGCTCGTTACGGTGGGTTTGTCGGTGCGGCAGTCGAAGCTGGCGGGCAAAGCGCAACTCTGGTGGGATACCACCGACCTCAACAGCAAGCTGATGGGCGTGGCTTTGACCACAGTAGCCGCAGTGATTGGTGCCGTGGTTATGGCCAGTACCCGGAATATTCCTGAAATTACAACCGGCAAGGCTATCTGGATCGGTTTGGGAGCGGCCACGGGAAGTTTGCTAATGACAAGTTGGTTAGGCCTGGCCTGCGCTTCGCTCTATCTTGCGTTTCTTTCCAAAGAATCGTCTATTGTCAGTTTGGCCTTTATTCCGGCGGCTCAGTATTATTTCGCCCGGCGTAACATCTGGCAATCCATGATTTCGTTGTGGCCATTCCTGATTGTGGCAGCGTTGTTTTTCTACCAGAAATTCCAGATGATTGGCACCCTGAGCGGTAAACCACCCGTCGACTGGGCCAACTACCCCTACGCAATAGAGGGCACCCAGATTCGGAGCACATTCAAATTCTTTGCCTATTACCTGAAACTCCTGTTCCTGCCCCACCCGCTGGTCTACGATTATTCGTACAACGTGATTCCGTCGTCGAAAGGCACCCAAACGGCCTTGGTTGGACTTGGCCTGATATCGATTCTGGGACTTATCTATCTGACTATCAAAGGCTTCTTCAAGCGGACGCTCTGGGGATTTGGCTTGTTCTGGTTTTTCATTGCCATGGTGCCGGGTCTGGGCTTTATCTGGATGCGGGGTGGTATTCTGGCCGAACGTTTTCTGTTTGCGGCCGTGCTGGGTTTCGCTATCATTGCGGTTTGGGGTTTACAACAACTGCTGAGCCGGATTCCGGGTTTGGGTGACAGCAGCAGTTCGTCGGGCAATGGGTCGATGGTAGCCAATGGATTAGCCACTCCCCGCCCGGCTTTGGCCCGTATGGCTCCAATGCTGGCGGTGATGGCGGTAGTAATTGGGTTATATTCGTTTAAGACCGTAACCCGCAACGAAGACTGGAAAAATAACTATGTGTTGTTTAATTCGGCCCTCCCCTACTCGCCAAGCAGTTGCCAGGTGCAGCGACACGTGGCCAACGAAGAAATCGAAAAAGGACTTAAATACCGTGCCAAGGGTGATTCTATCGCCAATGGGGTGAACACCGCCAAAGTGAAGCCAAATGCCGAACAGTTCAAGAAATACCAGGCCCTGGTGGACACCAACATCGCCGGAGCCACCAAACACGGACGTTCGGCTCTGGAACACCTTAAAGAAGCCACCCAGATTTATCCCGGTTTTGGCGAAGCCTATTTCTCGATGGCCTACGTGTTCCAGAAAATCATCCCAAACCGTGACTCGGCTGTTTATTATTACAAGCAGACGATCCGGGCGGCCAACGCCTATGCACCAGCCTACAACAATCTGGGCGTGATTTATCAGAACGAGGGAAATCAGGACTCGAAAAAGTTTGAACTGGCTTCCTATTATTACAACAAGTCGATTGAAGTGAACCCGGCCTATATCGACGGACGTAATAACCACGCAGCCCTCAAGAAAGCTACCGGCATTGATGTGCGAATGCTTCCTCAAACGGTGCTTGATACCTATTGATCTGACTGATTAAGTGGTTAAGGGCCGTGAACAGTTCTCTCAACAAGTAGTCGCACAACGAGTAAACGCAGAAAAAGCCGCTTTGGGTTAAAATCAGCCGTTTAAGCGTCTAAAAATATTGTTTTATTTACGTGTTTTTTTTAA
>JAJAYX010000300.1 GCA_026785985.1 Rudanella sp.
GCCTATTACGCGCCAGAAGACATTCGCATAAACACTATTATGCCCGCCCTCGTTGAAACGCCAATGGCACAACGAGCCGCCAACGACGAAGCGATTCAGGCATTCATAAAAACCAAACAACCCTTAGATGGGGGGCGCATTGGTCTCCCCGGCGACCTTGATGGTGCCGCCGTTTATTTCCTTTCCGACCAATCGCGCTTCACAACGGGTCAGATTCTGAGCGTTGATGGGTGTTGGGACGTGAGTGAAGGGCAGTACTAATGACTGTTTTAGTAATTCAGACCGCTTTTATTGGGGATGTGATTTTGGCGACGGCCCTGTTGGAACAAGTCCACCAACAGCGGCCCGACGCGCACATTGACGTGTTGGTGCGAAAGGGCAATGAAAGTCTGCTGGCAAACCACCCGTTTCTGAATCAGGTGTTGGTTTGGGATAAAAAAGGGGCTAAGTATAAAGGACTGTGGCAGTTATTGGAAGAAATTCGCCGGAGTCGCTACGACATTGTGTTGAATCTGCAACGGTTTGGGGCCACGGGATTGCTCACGGCTTTGTCGGGAGCGGGGCAAACGGTGGGCTTTGCTAAGAATCCATTCAGCCGGTTTTTCACTCATCGGGTGCCGCACCGCCTGGAGCCGGGTATTCACGAAGTAGACCGGAATGCACAGTTACTGGCTCCGGTCAACGTAAAAACCGCTATCCAGCTCGGGCCTAAACTCTACCCCAACCCCACCGATTACGAAGCTGTTCAGCCCTATCAGAATCATCCTTATCTGTGCATTGCCCCCACTTCGGTCTGGTTCACCAAGCAGTTTCCGGCGCAAAAATGGATTGAGTTTATTCAGAAAACTCCCTCCGAAACAGTTATTTATCTGCTCGGTGCCCCGTCGGATTTGGAAGCCTGCGAATACATCCGGTACCAATCAGCGCGAGATAATATCATTAATCTGTCGGGGAAACTTTCGCTCCTTCAATCGGCGGCTCTGATGCAGGGTGCCGCCATGAACTACGTCAACGATTCGGCCCCGATGCACCTGTGTTCGGCCGTGAATGCACCTACCACAGCCATCTTCTGTTCCACTGTTACCGCCTTTGGCTTCGGCCCCCTTGCCGATAACGCCCGTGTTGTTGAAACAACCGAACCGCTCGACTGCCGCCCCTGCGGATTGCATGGACACCGTGCCTGCCCACTGGGTCATTTCCGCTGCGCCACAACGATTGAGTTGTAAAGTGGTTGTACATAATTCAACAGAAAATAGTATTCATCCAACAACTTTTGGCCATACACACACTTGACAGTCAGCCGTGTTATAAAATTTTATACTTTAGATTTTGAAATCAACCAAACATAAAAACGCGCTTTACCCCCATGACAAAACTATCTTCTCTAAATCGGCGCGATTGGTTACGTGCCAGTGGTTTTCTGGCTACCGGATTGGCCGGGTTGAGCCGTTGGAATCCGACGTTAGCCGAAACGGGGTCAAACCCGTTGGCAACCAATCTGGCATTTAAGCGTGAATTTTACCAGGCATCGCCCCCCGAAACCATGCCCAAACTGCGGGCGCGGCTGATGGCTAACGAGAATCCCTACGGCATCTCGCCCAAGGCCCGCGAGGCTCTGATCAAAGCCGTTGACATCGGGAATCGGTATGCCTGGATGGAGTTTGGCCAACTGGCAAAATTGATTGGCGACAAAGAAGGCGTTCAACGGAAGCACATGATGTTCAGCCCCGGTTCGTCGGATATTTTGATGGCTGCGGCCGCCTGTTATACCAAGGATAAAGGCACTATTCTGACCTGTCGCCCAACCTACGAAGACTTGCTCGAACGCTCTCAAAAATTCGGAGCCAAAATCGAAGCCGTTCCTCTCAACGCTGCTTACGAGTATGACCTCGACGCGATGAAGGCCAAAATTGGCCCCGACACAAAAATGGTGTATCTAGTGAACCCAAATAATCCAACCGGCACCATTGTGAATCCACAAAAGCTGGAAGCGTTTATTCGGGAGGTGGCCCCCAAAGTGCCGGTGTTCCTGGATGAAGCCTACATTGATTTTCTGGCTCCCAACGAGCGCCCCAACACCGGTAAGCTTGTAGCCGAAGGCTTGAATGTGATCGTGGCCCGGACATTCTCGAAAATTCACGCCTTTGCCGGGCTTCGGTTAGGCTACGGCATGGGACAACCCGAAACTATAAAAGCGCTTGAGCAATATACCAACAACGATTTTGGCGTAAGCATCACGACCCTGATGGCGGGCATTGCCAGTTATCAGGACGAGGAGTGGCAAAACTATTGCCGCAACGAAAACGCCAAAGCCCGCGACTACACCGCTAAGGCACTCAAAGGGATGGGCTACGAGGTGATTCCGTCGTTTGCCAACTTCATGCTCTTCCCCATTAAAATGAAAACGAAAGCCTTTGAAGCCCAGATGTGGGCCAGTGGCATCGCCATCCAAACCCGCGACTTTAACGGGCAACCCTGGTGCCGCGTCAGCATTGGTACACAAACCGAAATGGAGATTTTTGTGGAGGGGTTCAAAAAAATAGTAGGGTGAAATGGTGAGTTATGACTCGACGCGACTTTATAAATCAAACCTCGGCTACCTATGCGGGCTTAACGGCCTGGGGACTTTTACAACCTGCTCCTGCTCAGGCGTTTGACCTCTCCCGACACGACACGGGCGACGCCCCCAAAAACCGAAAAGTGGTCATTCTGGGGGCGGGTTTAGCCGGGATGTCAGCCGCCTACGAACTCGGCAAATTGGGCTACGATTGTACTATTCTGGAAGCCCGCGCCCGCTCAGGCGGCCGGGTCTGGACGGTGCGGGGTGGTACTTCTGAAACCGAAATGGGTGGATTGACTCAGACTTCCCGGTTCGAGAACGGACTGTATTTTAACGGGGGGGCTGCCCGGATTCCGCACCACCACCAACTGACCCTTCAATATTGCCGGGAGTTGGGGGTGCCGCTCGAAATCTTCAACGGGGCCAACGAAGCCGCTTACCTCTACAACGACAAAGCCGAGGGGCCGTTGAGCAACAAGCGAATGCGGATCAAGGAATACCACAACGACATGCGCGGCTATTCGTCGGAGTTGCTGGCTAAAGCCCTCGATCAATCGGCTCTGGATCAGCAATTAACCAAAGAAGACGTGGAGAAACTGGTTGATTTCCTGAAAAACGAGGGCGACCTGAACACAGCGCACCTCTACAAAGGCACCAACCGGCGCGGCTACAAAGTTGACCCCCGCAAACCCTTTTATGCCGACGGTGGTCCCGGTGCGGGCGCCAACCCCGGCGACATGACGGACCCCTATGGCCTGACCGATTTGTTGCGTTCGGGTTTTATGCAGCCCGTTTTCTACAATGTCGGCGACTATGTGTATGAGCAACAAACCACGCTGATGCAGCCCGTCGGCGGTATGGACGCTATTCCGAAGGCACTGGAAAAGCGGTTGGCCAACAAGATCGTGTTCAACGCGCCGGTGAAGGAGCTTCGCAAAACGGAAACGGGCGTGCGGGTGATCTATTAACGAGAAGGTAAACCCCAGGAAATTACGGCTGAGTTTTGCATTTGTAACTTTCCACTGCCCATCCTGAAAATTATTGATTCCGAAATTTCGGGGACTGTGAAGCGGGCGGCTGACTTTGTGCCGTA
>JAJAYX010000301.1 GCA_026785985.1 Rudanella sp.
AGCGAACCTCTACGCGCAGGATCGTCAAACGGCTAATTTGCTGGTTTGGCTCAACGTGATCGCTATCCTGCTGGCAGCTATCGGCATTGTGGGTATCACCATTTTCCTGACGGTGGCCCGCACCAAAGAAATTGGCATTCGGAAAGTGTTGGGTGCTTCGTCGCTGTCCATCATCGGATCGGCTATCAACGAATACACCTACCTGATCGGGATTGCGCTGGTCATTAGCTGGCCCGTTGCCGTTTACGTCATCAATACGTGGCTAAATAGCTTCGCCTATCGCATTGATATTCAGCAGGTCGCTTTCCTTATTGTCGGCCTGTCAGCTTTTGGATTAACCGCGCTGATTGTAGCCGTAATTGCCTACCGGGCGGCTTTGGTAAACCCGGTGAAATCATTGAGAAGCGAATAAACCCTCAACTATCATGTTCAGAAACTACCTCAAAATCGCCTGGCGGAATCTCCGTAAACAACGGGGATTCACCCTAATCAACATCAGCGGATTAGCCATTGGCCTGGCCAGTTGTCTGCTCATCACGCTCTACATTCTCGACGAGCTGAGCTACGACCAGTTCCATGCAAAGGCCAACCGCATTTATCGCATCAACTCCGACATCAAGTTTGGCGGTAACGATATGCACATGGCCGTTTCCCCTGCTCCGGTGGGGCCAACGCTCAAAAAAGACTACCCACAGGTGGAGCAGTTTGTGCGGCTGCATCAGCGGGGAACCTGGCTGGTGAAACGGCCCGGCTCAACCAACAGCCTGCGCGAAGAAAACATCACCTTTGCGGACTCCACACTCTTCGACGTGTTTACCCTGCCGCTGGTCAGTGGCAACCCCAAACGGGCTTTAACAGAACCGAACACGCTTGTCATCAGCGAGGCAGCCGCCAAACGACATTTTGGTAATCAGGACCCGATGGGTCAGACGCTAACGTTCGACAATAAAACCAGCTACAAAGTGACGGGGGTTATGCGTAACATGCCCACCAATTCGCACTTCCGCGCCGATTTTTTTCTGGCCATGGTCAGCGATGACTATGAGTGGGGAGACTGGCTCAGCAACAATCACCACACCTACATTTTACTACGGGAAGGCATTGATTACAAGCAGTTTGACAAAAATCTGGATGCCGTTGTTGATCGGTATGTTGGGCCGCAGGCGTTTCTGGTAGTAGGCGCAACAATGAGCCAGATTCGGAAATCGGGCAATCACTTCCGGCTGTGGATGATTCCCCTCACTGACATACACCTGCACTCGAAACAAACCATTGAACTGGCCCCTAACAGCGACATTCAGTACGTGTATATCTTCTCAGCGGTGGTGTTGTTTATCCTGCTCATTGCCTGTATCAACTTCATGAACCTGGCCACGGCCCGCTCGGCGAACCGGGCCAAAGAAGTGGGCGTACGGAAGGTGCTGGGGTCCGATCGTCAGCAACTTATTGGTCAGTTCATGGCCGAGTCAGTCCTGATGACGTTTCTGGCTATGACACTGGCCCTGGTACTCGTAGCTGTTGCGCTGCCTTTTTTCAACGATGTCGCCAATAAAAACCTGACTATAAATAGTTTAGCTTCGCCTTATCTTCTATTGACGATCATCCTGTTGCCTCTTGTGGTGGGCGTATTGGCGGGCAGTTACCCCGCCTTTTTCCTGTCGTCGTTCCGGCCAATCAGCGTGTTGAAAGGAAAAGTCAGCGTCAGTTTCAAAAGTGCGGGTTTACGGAGCAGCCTCGTTGTTTTTCAGTTCATGATGTCGGTTATCCTGATCATCGGCACCATTATCGTGTACCGGCAGATCACGTATATACAAACTAAAAACCTGGGCTTCAACCGCGACCGGGTCATGACCATCAACGACGTGAATGCGATGGGCAAACAGGCCGAGGTGTTCCGGCAAGAGGTGCTGCGGCTGCCCGGCGTGGTGAGCGGGAGCATATCGGGTTACCTGCCCACGCCGTCGAACCGGAGCGACAACGCCTTTTTCCCGGAGGGCGAAATCAACCAGAAAAAGGCCGTGAGCATGCAGTCGTGGGGCGTTGACCACGATTACGTCAAAACGCTGGGTATGCAGATTGTGCAGGGCCGCGATTTTTCGCGCGATTTTGGGGCTGATTCATCCGGTATTATCCTCAATGAATCGGCAGCCAAACTCTTCGGCGGAAAGAACGTTATTGGCAAGCGAATCCTGCAACCCACTGATAATCAGTTTAAGTCATTCAAAACATATACGGTTTTGGGGGTAATCAAAAACTTCCACTATGAATCGCTCCGGCAGACTATCGGGGCACTGAGCCTAGTGCTAAGGCCAAACACAGGCGCGGTATCGTTCCGGCTGAGCAGTACGAATCTGCCTACGCTGATGAAACAAATCGAAAATAAGTGGAAACAGGCTGCAACGGGTCAACCGTTCAACTATTCATTTCTGGACGACGATTTTGACCGTATGTACCGCTCTGAACAGCGGGTTGGCACCATTGCGCTCATCTTCGCCCTGCTGGCCATTCTGATCTCCTGCCTCGGCCTGTTTGGCCTTGCCGCGTTTATGGCCGAGCAGCGCACCAAAGAAATTGGGGTTCGTAAAGTGCTCGGTGCCAGCGTGGGCAGTATTGTATCCCTGTTATCCAAAGATTTCCTGAAACTGGTGTTGATCGCCATTGTCATTGCCTCGCCCATTGCGTGGTATGCCATGCACCGCTGGCTACAGGACTTTGCCTACAAAATCGACATCGAATGGTGGGTATTCGCCCTGGCGGGTTTGCTGGCGGTGGGCATCGCCCTGCTAACGGTCAGTTTCCAGAGCGTGAAAGCCGCGTTGATGAATCCGGTCAAATCATTACGTTCTGAATAAATCCAATAACTCGTTGCCATGAAAAAATTAGCTTTATTGATGCTGCTTTTGCCCGTTGCAGCCTTTGCACAGGGTGTCCGCTACACAGCCGCCAACGAACTGCGCGGCAGCGGGCGGATTGTTCAGGAAACCACCCAGATGGCTCCCTTCGCCGAACTACACATCAGCCAGTTTCCGGCTACGGTTATAGTTGAAGCCGGAGCCGCCGAATCGTCGGTGACGGTTAGCATTGATGACAATCTGCGGTCGCTGCTGCAACTCCGCCACGGGCCGGGCAAGTTGTATTTGTCTTTCCGGGGAGAACCTGACGGTCAGTGGGTCAACAACGCCACGATCCGGGTTTTGGTGAAAACGACCCACCTGACCGGACTCCGCCACGAGTCGAACAGCGATGTGCTGGTGCGTGGCGTAGCGGGCGCGTTATTCAACCTGACCAACGAAGCGAACGGTAATGCAACGCTGGTCGGACTTGTGGATACGCTCAATGTGGTTAGCCGGGCCAATGGGCTGATTGATGCCAGTGAACTACCGGCGAGGGTCGCCAACATTGTAACTGCAGCTAACGCAACGCTTCGCATTAACGCACAATCGGTGCATGAACTAAATTCGGCTCATGCCAATATCACCAATCAGGTTAAACGCCCCCGTCCTCACTAACCGGCCATGCTCCGCAACTACCTGAAAATCGCCTGGCGGAATCTACGTACGCAACGCAGTTACGCACTGCTGAATACGGTTGGTTTGTCGGTCGGCCTGGCGGGCGCGTTGCTTATTTTCCTGTTTTTGCGTCACCACCTCAGCACCGACCGACACCACGCCAGGTTCGACCGC
>JAJAYX010000302.1 GCA_026785985.1 Rudanella sp.
GAGCTCAGCGGCCATGGCTGACTAGGCCCGGCCGCTTTTGAGTCGTTTGGAATATCTGGAAAAACGCTATCCTGATGAGTGCCCTCTTGCTCACCAGCACGATTATGCTGGGCCATTTCAGCATCATTCCGTTCATTTCGCCCTACCTCGTAGCCAATGTCGGCTTCGGCGAAAAGCAACTGTACCTTATTTATGCCGTGGGTGGTGCCTTAACCATTTTCTCGGCCCCGCTCGTGGGTAAACTCGCTGATCAACGCGGTAAATTACCCGTTTTCATTGTTTTGGCTGCCCTCTCGCTTATTCCAATCTACCTTATTACCACCATGCCCCCTTCGTCGCTCACCATGTGCTGTTTGTGGCAGGGCTGTTCTTTATTTTCTCCAATGGTCGCCTGATTCCAACCCAGGCCATGACTTCCTCGGTTGTGACTCCGCAACAGCGGGGTGGTTTCATGAGCATCAATCAATCCATCATCCAGAAAACCCCGTCGGGGCAACTCGAAAACTATTCGATTGTCGGCTTCCTGGCGATGGTCGCTATTTTCGGCAGCATCTTTATTGCCCGCACCGTGAAACCAGTTGATGAACCAGCACCGGAGGTAGTAGAGGCCTAAAATTATTATGCTTGCATACTATCGTAGATTGTTCGTAGTTTTGTACAATGATTGTGAGACGTTGAGATGAGTATGAAAAAGGAGAAAACGGTCGATTTTCACATTAAATGGGGCTGGCACGCCATCTCGCGGATGTACAACGCCTACGCGGCCAAGTACGACATGACGATGGCCATTGGCTACGTGTTGCTGAATATTGACTCAGAAACCGGCACTCCCGCCACCAAAATTGGCCCGGCCCTCGGCATGGAACCCCGCAGTCTCGTCAGAATGCTAAAAAGCCTGGAAGAGCGCGGATGGGTGCGCCGGGAAATCGACGATAACGACAAACGGTTTGTCAGGATTCTGCTCACCGAAGAAGGTCGCCGTCGGCGGGAGATGGCGCGGGAAGGTGTTATTCAGTTTAATCAGATGATTCGCGAACGGATTCCATTGGATAAACTGGTGCTGTTTTTTGAGGTCATCAAAGATATCAACCGCATCGTGGACGAAGAAAGCCAGAAGATCAAAGCCAGCGAAGCGGAAGAACTGACGCTGGAATGACATGCTAACGCTCAACAACTATAGCGCGACCACTAACCTGCTGCAGTTTGTCCGGCTTATGGAGGTTGTCAATACTTTATGGAAGGCAAACCCAAATAATTCGCCTAAACGAATGGACATCAGCCGCGATGACGTACAGACGCTTTTCATAGCCCTGAATCGTCACAACGTTCGCTATTTATTGGTGGGTGGGCTGGCGGGGGTTGTTCATGGTCACGTTCGGGCAACGCAGGATCTTGATCTGTGGATTCAGGTTGGCGACGATAACAAAGACCGGCTGATTCTGGCCTTGCAGGAAAATGACGTTGCCGGAGCCGAACTGCTCAAAAATACGCCCTTGCTCTTTGGCTGGACGAGCGTGGTAACTGGCGAAAATGGCCTAACACTTGACATGGGTCACGCACTTAAAGCCTTCGGAGAACTTGATTTCGATGCCTGTTACGGGCGGTCTTTGCTGGCTTCATTCGATGGAGTTCCATTTCGGGTTATTCACCTGAGTGATTTAATTAAAGAAAAACAAGCCACAGGCCGGTTAAAGGATCTGGCTGATGTAGAAGAATTACAAAAAATACAAAAGGATAGGAACGCGGATTAATGGTAGCGACCAACCATCCGCGTTCCTATCACAAGCAACAAATGGAAGCAACCCTGCAAAAACCAACCACTCAAACCAAAAACCGGACAATTCGGCGCGTTGCCGTGCTGGGTTCGGGCATTATGGGTTCGCGCATTGCCGCGCACTTCGCCAATATCGGCCTCGACGTGCTGCTGCTGGATATTGTTCCCAATGCGCTTAACCCGACTGAGGAAGCCAAAAAACTGACCCTCGAAACTCCCGCCGTTCGCAACCGAATTGTGAACGATGCATTTCAGGCCATGCTCAAAGCCTCACCGGCAGCCCTGTACAGCCCCAAATTTGCCGACCGGATCAAGCTTGGCAACTTCAACGATAATTTGAAAGAACTGGCTAACCAGGACTGGATTATCGAGGCCGTGGTGGAGCGGTTAGACATCAAACGGTCGCTGTATGAGCGCGTAGAAGCCGTTCGGAAACCGGGAACGCTAATTACCTCGAACACGTCGGGGATTCCGATGCACCTGTTGTCGGAGGGGAGGTCGGACGATTTTCGGCGGCATTTCTGCGGGACGCACTTTTTTAACCCACCCCGGTATCTGCGTTTGTTAGAGATTATTCCCGGCCCCGAAACCGACCCCGCCATCATCGACTTCCTGATGACCTACGGCGATTTGTACCTCGGAAAAACAACCGTGTTGTGCAAAGACACGCCGGGCTTCATTGCGAATCGGCTTGGTATTCAGTCGCTTGTGCAAACGATCCGCGTAGCCGAAGACCTCGGTCTGACCGTGGAGGAAGTGGACAAGCTGACCGGCCCGGTGGTGGGTCGCCCGAAGTCAGGGACGTTCCGCTTGTCGGATGTGGTGGGTCTGGATACGACGGTGAACGTGGCCAAAAACCTCATCAACGTCGAACACGACGAGTCGCGGGAGTCGTTCCAGTTGACCCCGTCGATGCAGAAGCTGATGGAAAATAAATGGCTCGGCGACAAAACCGGTCAGGGTTACTACAAGAAAACCAAAGACGCGAACGGCAAGACCGAAATTCTGGCTCTCGACCTGAAAACGTTCGAATACAAGTCATCGGCTAAGGCAACGGGGGCAGCCATCCGCTTTGCGACGCTGGAAGCCACCAAAGCCATCGACAACCTCCGCAAGCGGTTTTCGGTGTTGCTGGCTGGCACCGACAACGCGGGTGAGTTTTATCGCCGGACATTCGCCGACGGGTTCGCCTACGCGACCCACCGCATCCCTGAAATTGCCGACGAACTGTACCGCATCGACGCAGCCATTACCACCGGCTTCGGCTGGCAGTTGGGCCTGTTCGAGACCTGGGATGCCCTCGGCATTCGGAAAGGACTGGAACTGATCGAGTCGCAGGGTAAGAAACCGGCTCAGTGGGTCTATGAGATGCTCGATGCCGGCTTTGGGAGTTTCTACAAGACCGAAGGCGGCACCAAAAAATACTACGACATTCCGACCAAAAGCTACAAGACGATCCCCGGCACGGAGTTGTTCATAATTCTCGAAAATCGGAGTAACGACATTGTCTGGAAAAACGCCGGAGCGGCCCTCTACGACATTGGCGACGGAATTCTTAACCTCGAATTCCGCTCTAAAATGAACACCTTCGGGGCCGAAGTGATTGAGGGGATTCAGAAGGCCATCAGCACCGCCGAGAAGGATTTCCGGGGTCTGGTGATTGGCAACGACTCGGTGGAGGCTTTCTCGGCGGGAGCCAATCTGGCCACGCTATTCATGTTTGCCATTGAGCAGGAGTTCGATGAGGTCAACCTGATGATTGCTCAGTTTCAGCAGACCATGATGCGGGTTCGGTACTCGTCGATACCGGTGGTGGGTGCTCCCCACTCGCTCGCGTTGGGCGGTGGGTGCGAGATTAACCTCCACGCCGACCGCGTGGTGGCCCATTCTGAAACCTACATGGGTCAGGTAGAAGTGGGCGTTGGTCTGATTCCGGCGGGTGGCGGCACCAAAGAAATGGCCGCCCGCGCCAGTGATCTCTACCAGACCGGCGACCCCGAACTGAACATTCTGCAAAGCGCGTTCATGAACATTGCCACAGCCAAAGTGTCCACTTCGGCGCAGGAAGCGCGTGAAATGAACTACCTGCTTCCGTCGGCACAGATTGTGCTGAACCGGAGCCGCCTGATTGCCGAAGCCAAGCAAGCCGCCATCGAATTAGCCGAAAATGGCTACGTACAACCCAAGCCGCGCACCGACATCAAGGTGCAGGGCAAAACGGGGATTGCCCTGTTCAAAGCGGGCATTACGGCTATGCACATGGGTCGCTACATCTCCGACCACGACCTGAAAATTGCTGACAAACTGGCCTACGTGATCTGTGGTGGCGATTTAAGCAGCCCGCAGAATGTTTCGGAGCAATACCTGCTCGACCTGGAGCGCGAGGCATTCCTGTCGCTTTGTGGCGAAAAGAAAACGCTGGAGCGAATTCAGAGCCTGTTGCAGGGCGGCAAGCCGTTGCGGAATTAAGGATGCAGGTTACGAGCTATGTTATTGAATGCGCTGATGATGCGCTAACATTTGAGTTTGACAGCGTTTATGGGGACCGGGTTGTTCGGAAAGTAATCGTTTACGGTCGCTTTCCAAACAACCCGGACGTTTTCAATCTGGCACTGGGCGACAAGCAGCCTGACGGTTCCATAGACGACTTTGCCCGCACGAACAACAATGATATGGACAAGATCATGGCAACAGTTATGCAATCGCTGTTCATTTTTTTTGAGAGGTATCCGGTAAGTATTGTCTATTTCACTGGCAGTACGCAGGCTCGTACTCGGCTTTATCAGATTATCATTGCTAAAGAACTGGTTGCTGCTCGACAGATGTTCACCATCAGCGGACTGCAGAACGGTGTACCATTGCCTTTTGAACCAAACCAATCGTACGAAGCGTTTTTATTGCAGAAGAATAATTAGTAGCTTAGTTGTATGAAAGCCACAGAGAAAACGTCAGTTACTACCAATCGTAAGCCTACAGGCCGATACGCGTCTGTCGAAGCGTTTAGGCAGGCAAAGGTTCATAAAGCAGTAGAAGCAACCAAGCACATTGATTGGGATAAGCTAAGGCTTAGCACAGCTAAATAGAGCGGTTAAATCAACACTGAGAATTGACTTTTACAAAGACGGTTGTGCAAACGACCGTCTTTTTTGTTGTTACTTTAGCGGTTCTTTCTGAGTCAGCTTATCCTCATTCTATGCTTCTCCTCCGCAAAAACCGGCATCTGCTATATTGGCTAACGGGCTTGTTGCCGCTCGTTGGCTTGGTGGCTTTGGTCAACAGGCCCTTGCCTGACCCAGTACCCGATACCAACTGGTCAGAATATAACGGCAACGCCAACCGGGACCATTACTCGCCCCTGAGCCAGATTACGCCCGTCAATGTGAGTCAGCTAAAGGTGGCCTGGACCTACGCATCAGGTGGGGCCGATACGGTGCAAAATCGCACCCAAATTCAATGCAATCCGCTGATTATTAATGGGGTTCTGTATGGCGTTTCGGCCGATACGCAGGCCTTCGCGCTCGATGCTGCCACTGGAAAACAACGGCCAGACGGTTGATCAGGACCTGATCAACAACATCTACCGCCTTCCGTACGCCCAGCGTTTCCGCATCATTCTCAACGAGCTGGGCGCCGGTCTGGCCACTCGCGGCCCCGAGCTGAATGAAACCATCACCCGGGCCAACCCGACCCTGATGGAAGTCAACAAGGTCCTGAAGATCGCCTCCGACCAGAACCAACGGCTCGCCCAGCTTTCCGTGGACGGCGACAAGAACCTGACCGCGCTGGCGGCCAAGCGCAAGGACCTCATCGGGTTCTTCAACAGTGCCGGGTACACCGCCGCGGCGCAGGCCGAAAGGGGAGAGGACTTCCGGGCGAACCTCCGCGAGTTGCCCGCGACCCTGGTCGACCTCCAGAAGACCTTCAACGCCCTCGGCACCTTCGCGGATGCCACTCTGCCAGTGTTCAACAGCCTGCGGCCGAACGCCAAGCAGATCTCGGAAGTCACCGCCAAGCTCGGACCGTTCGCCGACGCAACCCAGACTTCACTGCTCAGCCTCGGCCGGGCGACCCGGACCGCAGGCCCCGACCTGGTCGCCTCGAAGCCAATCATCAACAAGCTCGGCAAGCTTTCAAACTCTTCGATCCAGCCAGCCACCGATTTGGCTTTCCTGCTTAAGAGCACGCGTCAGTCGGACGGCTTCAACAATCTGGGCCGGCTTTTCTACTACACAGCAAATACGCTCAACGGCTATGACCAGTAC
>JAJAYX010000303.1 GCA_026785985.1 Rudanella sp.
ACTCCCCCGCCATTGTGAATGGAAACCCAGGTGGCTCCCCGAAAGCTGTCGCCAATGACATTCTGAATAGCCATATCAGCCGTAAAGCGACTCCCGTCATAAATGTTGCTGGTTTCGCGAAAGGGCGAATCGGTGCCGCTCACGTCGTGGTGATCGCGACCCAGCACAACGGGAGCTTTCACTAAACCGGAGCGCACAGCCTCATTAAATTTCCGGGCAATGGCCGTTCTACCTTCGCTGTCGGCATACAAAATTCGGGCTTGAGTACCCACCACGAGCCTGTTTTTGTCGGCCTCCCGAATCCAGGTGATATTGTCCTGCAACTGCTGACTGATTTCGTCGGGAGCGTCGGTTTTTAGGGTTTCAAGGATGTCGAGGGCCAGTTGATCAGTGATTTTCAGGTCGTTGGCCTCGCCGGAGGTACAGACCCACCGGAACGGGCCAAACCCATAATCGAAACACATTGGCCCCAGAATATCCTGGACGTAGGACGGATACCGGAAATCAATGCCGTTTTCAGCCATCACCTCGGCCCCGGCGCGGCTGGCTTCGAGCAAAAACGCATTGCCATAATCGAAGAAATACGTACCCTTTGCGGTGTGTTTATTGATAGTTTCGGCCTGACGACGCAACGACGCCTGAACAAGCATTTTGAAGTAATCGGGGTCGCTGGTAATCAGTTGGTTGGCTTCGTCGTAAGAAATTCCTGCCGGGTAATATCCTCCCGACCAGGGGTTGTGGAGCGAGGTTTGGTCGGAACCGATCTCCACGAATATGTTGGCCTCGTAGAAGCGTTCCCATACGTTCACAATGTTCCCGACGTAGGCTATCGACACGGTTTCACGCGCTTCTTTGGCCTGTTTCACCCGGTTCACCAACTGATCCGGGTTGGTTATCAATTCATCTACCCACCCTTGCTGATGGCGTTTTTGGGCCGCTGTCGGGTTAATTTCGGCACAGACCGTGATGCACCCGGCAATGGTTCCGGCTTTGGGTTGCGCACCACTCATACCCCCCAAACCCGCCGTAACAAACAGTTTGCCGGCCGGAGTCTCGCCCGGTTTCAGCGTCTTTCTGAATGCATTCATCAGGGTGATGGTGGTGCCATGCACAATGCCCTGCGGCCCGATGTACATATACGACCCGGCAGTCATTTGGCCGTATTGCGTTACGCCGAGTGCATTGAATCGTTCCCAATCGTCGGGTTTAGAGTAGTTCGGAATCATCATACCGTTACTCACCACCACGCGGGGGGCCATTGTCGACGACGGAAACAGACCCATTGGGTGACCGCTGTAGAGGTGTAATGTCTGCTCATCGGTCATAGTAGACAGATATTGCATCGTTAGCCGGTACTGCGCCCAATTTTGAAAAACGGCCCCATTGCCGCCATAGGTAATCAACTCGTGCGGATGTTGAGCCACGGCGGGGTCGAGGTTGTTCTGGATCATCAGCATGATGCAGGCCGCGTGTTGGCTGATGGCGGGATAATGGCTGAGGGGTCGCCCGAACATGGGGTAGGTGGGCTGAAAGCGGTACATATAAATTCGGCCAAACTGATTCAGTTCGGCAATGAATTCGGATGCCAGTTCGGCGTGCCATTCAGCGGGGAAATAGCGCAGTGCATTGCGGACGGCCAGTTTTTTTTCGGGGGCCGACAGGATGTCTTTTCGCCGGGGGGCGTGACTCACGCTGCTGTCTATCAGTTGCTTCGGTGGCAATTGAAGGGGTATTCCCTGTTGGATTTCTTCTTGAAAAGTCATTGAGAATGGTTGTTTTTAGCCCACCAACGTGCCCCGTTTCCAGACGTGTTGGGGCTTTAGTCGGCCTTGTTGATACAGGATTTCCCGGTAGTCGTTGCCAGGAAACAGGATCAGATCGGCCAGCATTCCCGCCTGAATTTTGCCCCGGTCGGTGCAGTTCAGGGCCAGAGCCGCCCGGAAGGTGATACCGGACAGGACTTCGGCAGTGGTTAATTTTTCAGAAGCCCCCAGAATGGCGGCCTGCGCCAGCAAATCGCCCATCGGGGCCGAGCCGGGGTTCCAGTCGCTGGCAATGGCAAGGCTGGTTCCCGCATCGAGCAACCGGCGGGCAGGCGCAAACCCACAACCCAACCCCAGCGATGCACCCGGCAAGGCCACCGGAATCACCCGGCTTTGAGCCAGAAGCTGAATTTCGTGGTCGCCACTGGCTTCCAGATGGTCGACACTGAGGGCCTCGAAGGCCACTGCCACGGCACTGCCACCCGGATGAAACTGGTCGGCATGAACCGTTATGGAAAACCCCATACGCTGGGCTGCTGCAAAATAAGGCGCAATCTGTTCCGCCGAAAAAGCCCCCTGCTCAATAAACGCATCGACCCGCTGAGTGAGTTGTTCGGTTTGCAGGGTCGGGAGGAGTTCTTCGGTTAGTTCCTGTAGGTATCGTTCCGCCGTTCCATGGTAATCTTTCGGGAGCATATGGGCGGCTAAACACGTGCTAATCAGGTCGGTCACTGTTTGACCATTGGCTTGCTCAATGGCCCGGAGCATCTTCAGTTCTTCGGCTATCGAGAGGCCATACCCGCTTTTGACTTCGATGGTTGTTACGCCATCGCGCACATGCCGGTTGGCCCGCTGAACGGTTAGCCGGGTTAGATCGGAGAGCGTGGTATGACGGGTTTGCGTGACGGTATCCCAAATTCCACCCCCCGTCTGAGCAATTTCGAGGTATGTTTTCCCCGCATTCCGCAGGGCATAATCGCCTGCCCGCGACCCGGCAAAACAGATATGGGTGTGCGCATCGACCAGACCCGGCATCCCGATAAAATCGTCGGACAATTCCACAAACGTTGCCTGTAATGCGGTGGCTTCGGCAACCAGTTCGCAGAACGGCCCGACGCGGTAAATATGTTCACCCCGCATCAGAATCCCACCATTGGTCAGTGGCATCAGGGCATCGTCGGCAATGCCTCCCCGGTCGGGTAAGTTGCTCAGCGTGAGGAGTTGGCGGATAGGGCCGAGCAGTAAAAAAGGAGTGTCTTTCATAAGGGTGGGTTAAAGAGGATCAAAAATAGCCGAAAAGGGCGTGGCATACGGCAGGTTTTCCCGCTTCGATATGTCGCGGGCCAGTTGGGGGAGGTCGCCCCGTTGAACGATGTCGATGCTGCGCTGCATGAGTTCATACAAAATCTGATCGTGCTCAACATGGTTAATGTGCTGACGGATGTGAGCGTGGATTGCCTGCACAATCCGGCCCGGCTTGAGCGGAACATGAAAATCGAGTGCCTGTGCCGCACACATCAGTTCGATACCAATGATTTTTTCCACATTGCCAATCACCTGCAACGCCTTGCGACCGCTGATCGACCCCATGCTCACGTGGTCTTCCTGCCCCAGCGAGGTGGGAATACTGTCGGCACTGGCCGGAAAACACAGCCCCTTGTTTTCGCTGGCTAAGGCAGCCGAGGTGTATTGCACGATCATGAACCCCGAATTCAGGCCCGTTTCCCGGAACAGGAGTTTGGGAACGCCGGGCGTGTCGCCCTCCAGCGACAGGTAAATCCGCCGATCCGAAATATTCCCAATTTCCGACGCAGCGAGACAGGCATAATCCAGCGCGAGAGCCAGTGGTTGCCCGTGAAAGTTACCCCCGCTAATGGTCAGGTTCTCGTTGATAAGGACCGGGTTATCGGTGACAGCGTTAATTTCGATCTCAACTAATTCCTTCAAATGCAGCCAGGCTGTGGTGGCCGCCCCATGCACCGGCGGGATGCACCGCAACGAATAGGGGTCCTGCACCCGGTTGCAGTTGGCGTGCGACACCACAATTTCGGACTCGTGCAACAGGTTGCGAATGGTGGCAGCCACATGCTGATTGCCTTTGTAGGGCCGCAGTTGATGCAGTTCGTCCAGAAACGGTTTACCCGACCCCATCATCCCTTCGAGCATCAACGCACCAGCGATGTTGGCATTGGCCAGCAGGTTCTGAAACCGCTGCACCACCTGCACGGCATGGGCCGCAATAAACTGTGTGCCGTTGGTGAGGGCCAGCCCTTCTTTGGCTCCCAGCGCGAGGGGTTGCAGGTCAAACGCCTGTAGAACAGCCGCTGAGTCCACGATTTTGTCCTGATAATGAACCTTCCCTAAGCCAATCAGCGGCAAAAAAAGATGTGAAAGCGGAGCCAGATCACCCGACGCACCCACCGACCCCTGGCAGGGAACAACCGGAATCACCCCCGTTTCGAGGTGCCAGATGATGCGGTCGAGGGTGCTCTCCCGAATGCCCGAATATCCCTGAGCGAGTGCCTGCAGTTTAAGTACCAGCATCAGCCGCACCAACGATTCATGGATAGGTTCGCCCAGCCCCACGGCATGACTTTTCAGCAGATTTTCCTGTAG
>JAJAYX010000304.1 GCA_026785985.1 Rudanella sp.
AAAAACGACTTGCCGCGCAACTCGATCAGGTTCGGAAACAACTGGAACAGGGCCAGCAAAATGGGCATGGTGGCCAACACCGGCACACAACCACTCAGCGGACTAACCCCCACCTGCTGGTAGAGTTTCATCTGCTCCTGTTGTTGTTTGGTCATGTCGTCGCCCACTTTCTCCTTGATCTCGGCCAGTTCGGGAGCCAGCACGCGCATTTTGGCCATGCTCACGTAGGATTTGTAGGTCAGCGGAGTCAGCACCAATTTCACAAACACCACCAGTAACACAATGAGAAGCCCATAGTTGCTCACAAATTTTTCGAGCAGGTTGAACACCGGCACAAAAAAGTATTTGTTAATCGGTTTCAGAATCGAATAGCCGAGGTACACGTTCTGGTCAAATTCGGGGGCAATACCTTCTTTAATAATCTGGAAATCGCTGGGGCCGTAGTAAAACCGATATTGACCCTTTCCCGATTTTACGTCGGCCATTGGCAACAACACATCTGCCACGGCCGTTTTCACGGTCAGGCTGTCGGCGAGGTCAACAATAGTTTTGAACGATGCTTTGTTAAGAGGGGCATTTTTGGCAATAAAACTGGCCAGAAAATACTTGTGCTTAATGGAAAACCACTTCACCGGCTCCTCAACCACTTTTTCGTCACTGCTCTCCGACTCCGCTAAGTGATTGAAACTCTCGTCGGCAGTGAGGTAGTTGACCGTGGCGGCCAGGCGATTGTTTTTCAGGTCGTTTTCATATTGCGCCATCCGATCCTGCCATATGAACCGCACATCGCCATTGCCGAGGTTCGTCAGGTCATTCAACCGGAGGTCATAATCAATGGTATAGCCATCGGCAGGCAGACTATACACCTGCTCCACAGCTTGTCCCGGTGCTACTTCGGCCCGAAATGCCACCTGCGTTGCGTTGCCATTTACGGGGCCACTTTGCGCATCGGTTTGGTAATAGAGTTTATGCAGATCGACTTTGCCTTTGCTCGTGGGCAATTCCAAAACGGTCTGATTTCGTTGAGCGTCGATCAGCACCAGCGGCTTCTGATCGAATGTCTTGTAATTCTTTAGCCGCACTTCTTTCACACGGCCCCCCAGCGTGCTGAAGGTTACTTTTACCTGCTTGTTTTCGAGAACGATTTCCCGTTCCTGACCCGTGCTGGCTGCGGCAAAATCGCCATAGAGTTGGCGGGCGGCTGTTGAATCGAGAGTTTGGGTGGCGGCTTGTGGGGTTACCGACGAGGCTGTCGGCTTGGTCACCTGTGTTTGTTGAGGGGGTTTCTTTACTGTTTCGGGCTTGGGTACCAGAAACTGGTAGCCGACCAGCATTGCGAGAATCAGCAGAATACCAATAAGTTGATTACGATCCATGTATAAAAAAAAGTGGTTGGTGGTCGGTGGTTGGTGGTTGGTCGCAAGCGTGACAACTGTCAGCTCACCAGCCACTAACCACTAACCGCCAATCACTGTCGTGCAAAATTACGCCTTTAGCGTGGGGAATTCAAACCGTCTGTCCATTGCTTAGGCCGCAACAGGCTCTGCTTCGACCATTGCCGGTGTTCCCAACCGCCGTCGTTGGGCATGAGCGAGGGCAGCCGCCACAAAATGCACGAAAATGGGTTGTGGACTCATCACCGTGCTTTTTAGTTCGGGATGAACCTGCACCCCAATGAACCAGGGATGCGATGGCAGCTCAATAATCTCGACTAAACCTGTTTCGGGGTTGAAACCCGTGGCCCGCATTCCCGCTTTTTCCAATGGTTCCAGATACGCATTATTAAACTCGTAGCGGTGCCGGTGCCGCTCACTAATGAGCTGTTTGCCATAAATCCGGTAGGCCAGAGAATCCTTTTTGAGCTTGCAGTCATAGGCACCGAGCCGCATGGTGCCGCCTTTGTTGGTGATGGCTTTTTGGTCTTCCATTAGCCCAATAACCGGGTTTTTGGTGTTCGGCTCCATCTCCGACGAGTGTGCATCGTTAATTTTCAACACGTTGCGGGTATACTCGATCACGGCCATCTGCATACCGAGACAAATGCCAAAAAAGGGCACCCCATTTTCGCGGGCGTAGCGCACTGCGTTTATTTTTCCGTCGATACCCCGTTCGCCAAAGCCCGGTGCCACCAGAATGCCATCTAACTGACTCAGTACGTGGGCACAATAGTCTGGGTCAATCAACGTCTCCGACTGAATCCACTCGATTTTCACTTTACACTCATTAGCCGCCCCAGCGTGAATAAACGACTCCGCAATAGACTTATACGCATCGCGCAACTCCACATATTTACCAATCAGACCAATCGTAATCGTATCAGTTGGGTTTTTCAGGCGACCTAAAAACGATTTCCATTCATCGAGCTCAGCATCCTGATCATTATAGAGGTCGAGCATGTAGAGTGCCCGTTGATCGAGTCGTTCTTTTTTCATCAGCAGCGGTACATAGTAGATCGTTTCGGCATCCATAGCCTCAATCACTGAGTTGACCTGCACGTTGCAAAAAAGGGCAATTTTCCGGCGAATATCCACGGGCAATGGGTGTTCGGTGCGGCAGACAATAATGTTGGGCTGAACCCCCGTTTCGAGCAGTTGCCGCACGGAGTGTTGGGTGGGTTTGGTTTTTAACTCGCCCGCTGATTTCAAGTACGGAATCAGCGTGAGGTGAATCACGAGTGTGTCTTTCTCGCCCAGTTCAAACTTCAACTGGCGCACGGCCTCCACAAAGGGCAACGACTCGATATCGCCCACGCACCCGCCGATTTCGGTGATTACAATGTCGTATTCGCCGGTGTCGCCCAGCAAACGGATGTTGCGCTTGATTTCGTCGGTGATATGTGGCACCACCTGCACGGTTTTGCCGAGAAAATCGCCCCGGCGTTCGCGGGTGATCACATTGTTGTAGATCCGGCCCGTGGTGATGTTGTTGGCCCGCGAGGTTGGTCGGTTCAGAAACCGCTCATAATGCCCCAGGTCGAGGTCGGTTTCGGCTCCGTCGTCGGTGACGTAGCATTCGCCGTGTTCGTAAGGATTGAGTGTTCCGGGGTCGATATTGATGTAAGGATCGAATTTCTGGATCGTTACCGACAGCCCCCGTGACTGTAATAGTTTGGCCAATGAAGAAGCAATGATGCCCTTGCCAAGCGATGATGTTACTCCGCCTGTGACGAAGATGTACTTTGCGGATTTATGCCCCGTAGCCGCCATATCTGTAGAGTACGTTAGTGTCGTTACGGGGTATAAAAGTACGGAAAGTATTTGGGTAAGGGTGATGGGGTAGGGGAAAAAGTTTGGGATTTTGCGGTATGTTGTTGATTAGGTGTTGGTTAGGGTTGGCTTTATTTTTGGGCATCTTTTACCAAATGCAAGGCCATGAACGCCTGGTGAACCGTTTCTGATACCTTTACAACTCAATTCTCTATCTGTTTTTAGACTTTGGCCAGTATTGCCCCTACCCATCTTAGTTTGAGACAAGGACGTGAGGTTAAGAAACGACTAATTGAGCCAAAAAACGGCTCAACCTGGTGCTTTCGGCTTCTTTTGAAACACCTCATACCGGACCCGTTTCGTTTGCGTTTACCCTTTTTCGCGCGGACGACCTTTTTGTGACTTTTTGGTCGGACCGCCGATGCGGTAAAAACGCAGTAACAGGAAAAGTAAGAAAAAGAAATCCCGCTGATTTACGCGCCTGAGCCAGCGACAAACGACCACTTCCCTCATTGGCTCCTGTTTTTGCCCTGGGGCAATAAGCTTGCCACTTTGCACAACGAAAGCC
>JAJAYX010000305.1 GCA_026785985.1 Rudanella sp.
ACATGTATTTTTCGTGAATATTCTTACTAAGCAACTAATAGTTAGTATTTAGCCTATTAAATAGTGTTTATTTTCAGAAAAAACACACCTGCCCTGATCAAAAAAACGTCAATTGCTCATGCTCGAATCAACCATCACCTGCCCGCAGTGTGGCCATGCCCAACTGGAAACCATGCCTACCAATGCCTGTCAGCTTTTTTATGAATGTGCGGGCTGTCAAACCCTGTTGCGGCCGCTACCAGGCGATTGCTGCGTCTATTGCTCGTATGGCTCTGCCAAATGCCCGCCTGTTCAGGAAGCGAAGGGATGTTGTTCTTAAGGCATCAAACTAACAACGGACTGGCCTCTCATTGCCTGTTGGTATAACCCAATGACAATCAGCGAATAAACCAGCGCAATAACCACAACTCCAGCCGTGGCCCACCCCGATTTGGCGGGCTTGTTCTGACTCAATAAATACCCGGCCAACGGAATAATCTGAAGCGCGTGAAGCCCCAAAAAGTGCGCAATGCGCAGATCGCCCCCCAACACGCTCCAGTTGACGAACGGCAAACCGGCTTCGCCCGTTGCCACGCCAATGTTGTGCGACTTGGCCCCAATCATGGCCCCGCCAATGGCACTGCCCAAAATAAACAGCACAAACCCCAAACGGATACCCCAGATGTAGGCTGTAGGCAAGGAGAACAAGGATCGAAAAAAAAGCAGGGCGGCATACATAACGGCAATCGTGTTGATCATGATAAACAGCCCCATCACCCCAAAAATTACCCCATCGAAAAGACTACTCTCGTTGAAGTGCGACTGCACACCCCGCGAGGCCTGAAACGCAATGGCCCCATTTTCGACGACCATTGTCAGCACGAATGTCCAACTGAGAAATCCAACAGAACGGGGATACCTCCATTTGAGGTGAGCCAGTAAAATGGCCAGCGTCCAGAGGTAAATGGTGGCCGAGAGGAAAAACTTGATGGGTTTAATCCAGACGTTGATGCCCAGCACTTCCCGCGAATCCAGAAAAAATAAGGGCAACAAAATGATGGCAATAAGTAGCTGACTCAGGCCAGCAATGGCCAGCACGGCATTACGACGGTAGAGTGGCAGAAAAAGAGTATGAAGCACGGCGCGATTGGTTGGGATGTGTTGATTCCCGGAAATATAACCATTCGGTTTTTGTTGTCCAACCAACCACCCCCTTCTCTGACCCAGATCCTTTTGGCAGGAAAAGAAACAAAGCAGGAAAAGTTATCAGGCGATATTCCATCTAAAAACTGATTTTTGTAGCACCGCTCTTTTAGCGATGCTACATAGCCAAAAACCCACTCTGTATGAGCCATCATCAACAGTATAAAATCTGGACGGGCCTGTCAATATGCCTTATAACCACGCTGGCTATTTTGGGTTTTTCACCCACCGAAACAGCCTTGAAACCCCGGAAACCCAATATTCTTTTCATTCTGGTGGATGATTTGGGGTGGACAGATATTGGCGCGTTTGGTAGTACGTTTTATGAAACCCCAAACATCGATGCCCTGACCGCCAGGGGCGTTAAGTTCACCAATGCCTATGCTGCCTGCCCGGTTTGCTCGCCCACCCGCGCCAGCATTATAACCGGAAAATATCCAGCCCGCACCCAAACCACCGACTGGTTTGGCGCACCCCAACCCGGCACCGTTGGCAAACACCACACAAAGAACAAACCGCTGTTGCCCGCTCCTTATCTTGAAAGCCTGCCCCTCAGCGAGTTAACCCTGGCCGAAACCCTGAAAGCCAACGGCTACAGCACGTTCTTCGCGGGCAAATGGCATCTCGGCGAAACCCCCGATTTCTGGCCCGAAAAACAGGGTTTTGACATCAACAAGGGTGGGTATGGTGCCGGTTCGCCGGGGGGTAATCACTATTTTACGCCTTACCAAAATCCCCGCCTGACCGACGGCCCTCCGGGTGAACACCTCACCGACCGTTTGGCCGAGGAAACCGTCGCGTTTATCACCCAAAATAAAGCCCGGCCCTTTCTGGCGTACCTGTCTTTTTATTCTGTCCACACCCCACTGGGCGCACCTCAACCCCTGATTGACAAGTACACCGAGAAGAAAAAAAGGCTGGGGCTGAGCGATAAATGGGGCACCGAAGGCGATCGCAACGTGCGGCTTACCCAGTGCCTGCCTGTGTATGGAGCGATGGTTGAGGCAATGGATAAGGCTGTCGGAACAGTATTGAACTCCCTGGTAACCAACAATATAGAGCAAGAAACAATTGTGGTTTTTATGTCAGACAATGGTGGCTTGTCTACCTCCGAAGGACACCCCACCTCGAACCTGCCGTTGCGGGCGGGTAAGGGCTGGCTCTACGAAGGCGGCATCCGCGAACCCATGACCGTCTATTGGCCGGGTATGTCCAAAAGGGGGCTGGTGAGCGATCAGGTAGTTACGAGCACCGATTTTTACCCCACCCTGCTCGAGATGGCTGGCTTGCCCCTGCTACCAAACCAACACCAGGACGGAATGAGTATCGTACCAGCTCTGAAAGGCAAAAAGATGACTCGTGGGCCTATTTACTGGCACTATCCGCACTACGGCAATCAGGGCGGCTCGCCCGGTTCGGCGGTGCGCAATGGTGACTGGAAGCTGATCGAGTGGTTTGAGGAAGGCCGCGAACTGGAACTATATAACCTCAAAACCGACATTGGCGAACAGAAAAATCTGGCGAAAGACAATCCCGACAAAGTCAGAACACTCCATACCCTGCTCAAAAACTGGCGCAACGACGTGAAGGCGCAGCTACCAACCAAAAACCCGGCGGCTGTGGCCGGGCAATAACCTCAGCTCACAGGGCGGCTTTATTCCGAATCATAGGAGCGGCTACCGTTTCAAAACCTCGGTCAACACCTCCCGCTCCACCACGTGCTTTCCCTCGAAAGACACCACCCGAAGCGTGGGCAATTCGACTTGCATTTTGCTGATATAATTTTGAGGATCAGGTAGTTGCTCGATAAACTCGTCGTGGATACCGTAGATGTACATTGTTTCAACATCAGCCAGTTTTGCCACGTCGATCACGTCGGAGATGCCTTTGGGGAAGAACCCCGCCCACAGCATCAGCCGGTCAGCGCGAACATGGCCATCGTTGAGCCAGCGGGAGACGGTGGCGGCCCCTTGCGAGAATCCAAACAGCGTGATGCGCAGGGGTTGCGTTGACCCGGCAGGTCGCCCGGCCATCACGGTGTCACACAATTTGTTCAGGTAGGCAATGTAATCCAACACCTCATTGTCGCGGTCTTCGCGGGTGATCCACGAGGCCCCGATTTTGCTGTACTCTCCGTTCAGATAGAGCCGCGAAAGACCTTCCGGGGCCACCACAACCGTTTTTTCGTCCTGCACCACGTCGAACCGGCGGATGAAATACTGGGCCAATTGCCCATAGCCGTGCAGCACAA
>JAJAYX010000306.1 GCA_026785985.1 Rudanella sp.
CGGTATTTATATCTCCAACGAGGACGCCGTACCCGATTATCTGTACCTGAACAATGCGGGAAAGTCGGGGTCCGCCTTCCGTGATGTGTTGAGCAAAAGCCTGGGGCACACCTCCAACTTTTCGATGGGTAACGACGTGGCCGACATCAACAACGATGCCCGCCCCGACATTATGACCCTCGATATGTTGCCCGAAGATAACCGTCGGCAGAAGCTTCTGATGGCCCCCGACAATTACGAAAAGTTCGCGTTTGGTGTGGAATCGGGCTTTCATCACCAGTATATGCGGAATATGCTGCACCTGAACGAAGGGGGTAGCACACCGACCTTCCGCGAGGTAGGGCAGTTGGCGGGCATCTCCAACACCGACTGGAGTTGGGCACCGCTCTTCGCCGATTATGATAACGATGGCTGGAAAGACCTCTGCATCACCAACGGCTATGTGCGGGATTATACCAACCTCGATTTCCTGAAATACATGGCCGATTTCATGCAGAATCGGCCCACCGATGTGCAGCGAAACGACGTACTTGACCTGGTGCATAAAATGCCGGCATCGAACGTGACCAACTACCTGTTTCGGAATCAGATGGGTGATACGAAAGAAACCGAAGCGGCCTTTGCCAACATGAGCGCGGCCTGGGGTTTGAACCAGCAATCGAACAGCACCGGAGCCGCCTATGCCGACCTCGACAACGACGGTGATCTGGATTTGGTAGTGAACAATACGAATCAGCCCGCTTTCATTTTCCGGAATGAAACCAGCAAATTGCGCAAGCACCATTACCTCGCGCTGAACTTGCAGGGAGCCGGAGCCAACACGCAGGGCGTTGGCACCAAAGTCAGTGTTTATCAAGGTAATAAACAGCAGTTTGTGGAACAGATGCCCACCCGTGGCTACCAGTCGAGTGTATCGCCGAGGGTGCATATTGGCCTCGGTACCAACCCCGTTATCGACTCCATTCGAGTGGTTTGGCCAATGGGTAAACAACAGTTAATCCGGGGCGTAAAAGCCGACCAACTTCTAACCGTGCGCGAGGCTGATGCCAACGGCACATATCGACCCGGCAGTTCGCCCGCGCCTTTGTTCCGGGAATCGACCGGCGTTTTGGCCCATGCCTACCCCACCACCACCACCAACTATTTCAAACGGCAACCACTGCTCGTGAACGCCCAATCATTCAACGGCCCCTGCCTGACAACGGCCGATGTGAACGGCGACGGGCGCGAGGATGTGTATGCCGGGGGAAGCAACGGGCGGGCCGGGGTGCTGTTTCTGCAACAACCCAACGGCAGTTTTAGCAAACGACCCCACCCTGCTTTCGACACCGACAAAGTCTGCGAAGATGCCGACGCGGTGTTTTTCGATGCCAACGGCGACAGCTTCCCCGACCTCTACGTGTGCAGTGGGGGCTACGGCGACCTCACCGCCGAAACGGATGCCCCAACGGATGTTGCCCGTTTGCAGGATCGACTCTATCTGAACGATGGCAAGGGCAATTTTACCAAACAACCCAACGCCCTGCCAGCCCTCAAAACCAGCACCTCCTGCGTCCGCGTGGCCGACATCAACGGCGATAACAAGCCCGATTTGTTCGTGGGGGGGCGGGTAATTCCCGGTCGCTACCCCGAAGCCCCCCGCTCGTTTTTGCTGGTGAATAATGGCAATGGACAGGGTGGCTCTCCGACTTTTGTGGATCAAACCAAACAATTCGCCCCAATGCTCGAACGCATTGGCATGGTGACCGACGCAGCCTGGGCCGACCTCGATAACGACCGTAAACCCGAACTCGTGATCGTAGGCGAGTGGATGCCCGTAACGGTGCTTGGCTGGTCGGGAAGCCAATTAACTGACCAGACAATCCCATTTTTGGGCAAAGAATACCGGGGCTGGTGGAACAAAATCATGGTAGATGACCTCAACGGCGACGGGCGGCCCGATCTGGTGGTGGGTAATCAGGGCCTGAACACCCAATGCCGCGTCAGCGACCGCGAACCCGCCGAACTGGTCTATAAAGACTTCGACAACAATGGCAAAATCGATCCGGTTCTGTGCCTGTTCGTGCAGGGCAAATCGTACCCCCACGCCACCCGCGACGAACTCCTTGACCAAATCGGGATGCTCCGTAAACGCTTCACAACCTACGAAAGCTACGCCAATGCCACCCTCACCGACGTGTTCTCGACCGAAGAACTGAACGGGGCTAAAAATCTAACTGCCAACGAGTTCCGAACCATGAGTTTCATAAGCATACCGGGCGGAAAATACGTGGCCAAACCCCTGCCAATGGCTGCCCAAACGTCGCCCATTTTCACGCTCACCCCGATTGATTTCGACAAAGACGGACGTAAAGACCTCCTGCTCTGCGGCAACACCTACCAAGCCCGTCTCCGCTTTGGCCGTTCCGATGCCAATCGGGGCCTGCTCCTCAACGGTGACGGTAAAGGCGGTTTCACTCCTATTCCGCAAGCCCGGGCCGGTTTCGATCTCCGTGGCGATGTGCGGGCAGTAGTGCCGATAGGGGATAAGTTACTAATTGGTGTAAACCAGCAGGCGGTACGGGTGTATGGAAGGTAGCACTTTCCTGATTGAAGGCAGGCACCTGCCGGTTAATCAACTTTTTCAGCTTACTTTACTTAATACTTCTTTGACTTGGCCCGGAGTAGTGTTCTTTTTTAGCCGAATAACCATAATATTTTTGTTTTCCTACAATGAATGTAGAACGTTTTGACCGAAAAAAAGATTTCTCTCCTCGACCTGCCAAAGGTGGACGAGGAGAGAAACAACACCACTATTGCGCATTAATGGCCGGAATTCGTTGCTCCGTTACCAACTGATTGAAGGCTGGCACCTGCCGGTTAACTAACTCTTTTAGCTTGCCGAGGGCCGCGTCGGCCTGTTTGGCGAGGTCGTCATAAACTATGTAGGAGGCTTTGGTGGGTTTGGTATCTGCCGACGAGACCACTGAGGCTACGCCCGCCAGTTTATCGTTCAGGCGGATGGGGTAGGCCAGGGCATCCTGCACCGCTTTCGATTTGGGCTGCATCAATGTCGATTCAATTTGATCGAGTTCTTCGAGCATCGGTTTAGTCGCTTTCTTGAACATTTCCGAAACCGCCGGGTCTTTCACATCTTTCAGGTAGCCGTTGATCTGGTTGCGAATCTGCCGAATCTGGTTCACGCCCTTGTGCGTTTCCGACAACTTGTCGTTGATCTTTTGCATCAGCGCGAACTGAGCCTGATAGTCGGCCTCGGTTGTTTTCAGGCGCGGGTCTTTCCGAATCTCGATGGGTTGCTCTACCACCACGGTTTTGCCCATCATCAGCCGCACTTTATACATACCCGGCATCACTTTGACACCCGTTCCCCGTCCCGTCCACATGATGTTGGTACCCTCCACGGCGGTGGCATCGGGGTAGCGCATATCCCACAAAAACACGTTCATCCCAGCCTTGCTCGACACCACATCGCCCCGGCTGGCATCAGGATTCTGGTGAAACTCCTTCGCAATTTTCAGCGGCTCGCCCTTTTTGTCTTTAGTGCTTGAACACGTGATAATCGAGTCGCCCGACGCGGTCATAAACTGCATTCTGAGTTCTTCGGTAGGGTTTTTCGAGAGATAATATCGCACTAGAACGCCGTTGGGGGCATTTTCACCCGCATCGGTCACGGGGCCGCGACGACCACCATTGCCGCCGTTCATCCGGTAAGCGTGACGGGGTTTGTAGAGGTGCGCCGTTTTCCCGGCAATCGTGCGGGCTGTTTCGGCATTGGCCAGTTCATGCAGCGGACTAACATCGTCCAGAATCCAGAACGCCCGACCGTGCGTAGCCACCACCAGGTCGCGCTCGCCCTTGTGAATTTGCAGGTCGCGAATGGGCGAAATGGGCAGATTCAGATTCAGGCGTTGCCACGAAGCCCCGTCGTTGAGCGAAACATAAATGCCCCGTTCCGTACCCGCATACAGCAACCCCGCCTGATTAGGGTCTTCGCGGACAACGTGGGTATATTCATCCATCGGAATCCCCCGCGTAATCATCGTCCAGGTTTTGCCATAGTCCGTTGTTTTGAGCAAATACGGCGTGCGGTCCCCCGACATATACCGCTTGGCGGCCACATAAGCCTTGCCCGGCGTGTGGTCGGAGAGGTGGATAATGCTAATAATGGCCCAATCCGGCAGCATCGACGCAGGCGGGGTGATTTTTTGCCACGTTTTGCCCGCATCGCGGCTGATGTGCATCAGTCCATCGTCGGAGCCGGTCCAGTAGGTGCCCTTTTCCTGGGGCGATTCCGCAAAGGCATAGACCGTCGGGAAGGTCTCGGCCCCCGTGTTGTCTTTGGTGAGCAGACCACCCGTGTCGCCCTGCGTTTTGGGGTCATTGCGAGTTAGGTCGGGGCTGATGTCCTCCCACGAATGCCCGTCGTCGGTGCTGCGATGCACGAATTGCGAGGTGCAAAACAGCACGTTCGGATCGTGGGGCGAAAACACAATGGGGTATGTCCACTGGAACCGGTATTTGCGGTTTGCCGAGGGAGCACCCATGCCGTATTCGGGATAGACATTGATGGTTTGCTCCTGATCGGTCGATTTGTCGTGGCGGGTAATCAGGCCGTCGTAACTACCCCCAAACGTCACATTGGGGTTTTTGGGGTCTGGCGTAATGTAGCCCGATTCGCCACCGGCCACGGGAAGCCAGTCGCTGCTGCCGATGGAAAAGCCCGTGGTGCGGCTCGCAATGCGGATAGACGAGTTGTCCTGCTGCGCGCCAAACACGTTATACGGAAACGAATTATCGAGCGCGACGTGGTAAAACTGCGAAGTCGGGATGTCAATGTCTGAGAACGTAGCCCCGCCGTTGAAGGTCACTTCGCCCCCGCCATCGTCGGCAATAATGTAGTTCAGGGGATTGCGCGGGTTCCACCAGATGTCGTGCGTATCGCCGTGATGCACGTTGATGGTCGTGAACGTTTTGCCTCCATCATACGATTTTTGGGCGTTCACGTTTAGTACAATCAGGCCGTTTTCGTTTTTGGGATCGCCCGCCAGCATCATGTAATACCAGGGTCGTTGCCAGAGGTTTTTGTCTTCGTTGATGAGTTGCCAGGTTTCGCCCGCATCGTCGGAGCGGTACAGACCCCCTTTGGCACTCTCAATCATGGCATAGAGCCGGTTCGAGTTAGCGGGTGAAACCGTTACGCCGATCTTACCCAACAAGCCTTTGGGCATTCCGGGACGGTCGTTGAGGTTAGTCCAGGTGTCGCCCCCGTCCGTCGATTTATACAAGCCACACCCTGGCCCTCCGCTGCTCATTTTGTAGCTGTTGCGGTAGGCTTGCCACATCGTCGCATACAGAATACGGGGGTTATTGGGGTCTATTTTGATGCAGGCCGCCCCGGTGCTGTCGTTTTTGGCCAGAATATGCTGCCATGTTTTACCCCCGTCGGTGGTGCGGAAAATGCCCCGTTCCTTGTTCGGCGCGAACGGATTGCCCAAAGCCGCCACGTAGGCCACGTCGGCATTAGTTGGGTGAACCTCGATGGTGCCAATGGCATCGGCCATCTTGAGGCCCATGTGTTTCCAGGTTTTACCCGCGTCGGTCGATTTATAGACTCCATCGCCATACGAGATATTACCCCGGATTTCGGGTTCGCCCATGCCCACATACAGCGTATTCGGGTCTGAGGGTGCCACTGTTACCGCCCCCACCGACGACGATTTAAAGGTGCTGTCGGAAATGTGATTCCAGTTGGCTCCCCCGTCGATGGTTTTCCAGACTCCCCCGCCCGTCGTCCCGAAGTA
>JAJAYX010000307.1 GCA_026785985.1 Rudanella sp.
CCTGTATCCGGCCCAGCGGGGGTTCCGGGCAACGGGCGCGTATGGGTTGCAAAACCGCACCAAACAACCTATCAAGACCATTTATGTGCAGATGACTCCCAACGATGATCTGCACCTGACGGCCCTCTCGTTTAACAAGCCGGGCCGCATGGACAGCACCCACGCCAAACGGTTCCGGTTCAGGGCCTATACTCTCGCGCAACCCCTGCAACCGGGCGACTCGCTCCGCATGACCTTTGCCGAAAACCAGCTTGTGCTGGGCTTCCCGGCGGGTGGCTCGGGCAGTTCCATTGTTCCGAACGGAACGTTTATTAACCAGGGCTACTTCCCAACTTTGGGCTACGAAGACCGCTATGAACTGGGCGACAACGACAAGCGCAAGGAAAACAAACTGCCCGAAAAGGAGCGGCTCCCTGCCCGCAATAACCCCGCCGGACTCTCGCGGGGTGCCCTCGGCGACGATGCCGATGAAGTAGATTTTGCCATTACCGTCAGCACCGACCCCGACCAAACCGCTGTGGCTCCCGGTTACCTGCAACGGTCGTGGCAGAAACCCGATGCCAGCGGGCAGTTGCGCCGGTATTTCAGCTACAAAATGAACCGGCCCATGAGCTTGTTCTACGCGATTGTGTCGGCCCGGTACGCCGTTCGGAAGGAGGTTTACCAACCCAAAGTGGGCAATCCGGTGAACCTGGAAATCTACTACCACGCAGCCCACGCCGAAAACCTCGACCGGATGCTGCGCGGCATGAAAGCCTCCCTCGGTTATTACGGCACTAATTTTGGCCCCTATCAGCACCGGCAACTGCGGTTACTGGAGTTCCCGCGTTACCGGGGTTTTGCGCAGTCCTTTGCCAACACAGTGCCGTTTGCTGAGGGAATGGGGTTCACGCAGCAGATCAGCGACAAACCCGGCAAAATCGACTACGCGTTCTACGTAACCTGCCACGAAACAGCGCATCAATGGTGGGGGCATCAAGTGGAGTCGGCTGATGTTCAGGGGGGTACGCTACTTATTGAGTCTTTGGCCCAGTACAGTGCATTGATGGTAATGAAGCAGACCTACCCGAAGGAAATGATGCGAACGTTCCTCAAAAATGAGCTGGACGACTACCTCGCCGGTCGGAGTTTCGAGCGTAAAAAGGAGAAACCCCTGGCCACCGTCGAGAATCAACAGTACATCCATTACAACAAAGGATCGCTGGCCATGTATGCCCTGCAGGATTACATTGGCGAGACCAACGTGAACCGGGCGTTGCGCAGTTTCCGCGACAAGTGGAACCTGGACCAACTCCCCAAAAATGGGCGTTACCCAACCTCTGCCGACCTAATCACCGAGTTCCGGGCCGTGACACCCGACAGCCTGCAATCGGTGGTGACAGACCTGTTCGACACCATGACGCTGTTCGAGAACAAGGCCGACAAAGTGACCATGAAGCCCGTGGGAAAAGCCTACGACGTTACGATGACTATTTCGTCGGCCAAGTTCCGCGCCGACTCGCTGGGCAACGAAACCCCCACCAAACTGAACGACCTGATTTACATTGGGGTGTATGGCGAAGGCAAAAACGATCAGGATAAGTTGCTGTATTACCAGAAATACCGCCTGACCAAACCCAAAGAGACCATCACCGTGCGCGTTAATGAAAAACCTACCCGCGCCGGTATTGACCCGCTCAACTTGCTCGTTGACCGTAACTCCGGGGATAACGTGAAGGCAGTTGAGTAGAGACGCATAGTTGCGTCTCGATAGAAATTACCAGAAAAACAGAAAGCCCGGTCTTTACGACCGGGCTTTCTGTTTGTGAGTCCCTCAATCACCGTGTTATTGGTCACTGATAACTGCTCATTGTCCATTGAATTTTACTTATCCCACCAAACTGGGGTATCAATATCATCAATATTCCGAAGTCCCTGGCTCTGAATAGCCGCGTCGAGGTTCGTGCGGTTCACCGAGTTCTCTGCGTCGGGATAGGCCAACCGGTTGATGAAGTTGCCTTTGATAGTCTTTCCAGGATACGAATTAGGAGCCAGTACCGGGAAGTTCAACCGGCGGAAGTTGGCCCAGGTTTCGGGAAAGTTCAGGAACGAGGCAATCCAGTATTGGGTGCCGATCATTTCCAGGCCACGGGTGGCTATGTAGGGATTAGCGGTTATGTAAGCCGTAATGTCGGCGGCAGCAATGGCTGCTCCTGCGTCGTACTCGGCTAACTGCTGCATATGGGCCGTTACGCCTGCGTTATAGAACGTAGCGGCAGTACCCGTAGTCCAGCCCCGCAAAACGGCTTCGGCCAGCAACAGTTGGGTTTGCGCAAACGTTACAAAATAGTTTGGCGAGGCAATCTTACCCAGGCGCGTACGGTCGAGCTGCGAATATTCGTAGAAGCTCA
Organism: Rudanella sp.; assembly: GCA_026785985.1. Lineage (GTDB taxonomy): Bacteria > Bacteroidota > Bacteroidia > Cytophagales > Spirosomataceae > Rudanella. Next base: position 2,391 of record JAJAYX010000307.1, read on the forward strand.
CCAGCTTGTCGCGCGTGGCCTGCCCCACAACTGTACTGTTGTCGTAACCCATCGGCATCCCGATTTGCATAGCCGCCGTGCGGTCGGCGCGGGCAGGTGTTTGGGCTGCTCCCGAAGGGGCTCCTACGTAGCGCACGGCAATGGCCGCCAGGCGGGGGTCGTTAGTCGATTTTAGTTGATCAACAAACGGTTTAGTCAGGTAATAGTTATTGGCCTCCGAACCGTTTAGAGTAGTTCCCGTTGAGTTTGTATAATTGGCATCGTTCCGAATTACGGCGTTGTCGGAATTCGATTGCATAACCCCCCCCGTCACGGCCCGTTGCACGAGTTGTTGGGCCAGTGCAGGGTTTATGGCTGAAAGTCGCATCCCAGCCCGAAGCAGGAGCGAAAACGCCAGCCGACGCCATTTCACTACGTCGCCCGCATACATTATTTCACCTGTTTCGCGCGTTTTGGCGGCATCGAGACCGGCAGCCGCTTCTGTCAACTCCTTGACAATGTCTGTGTAAACGGCTTCCTGCTTGTCGTACTTAGGAAACGCAATTCCTTTCAAATACCCCAGTCCAGACTCTGTATAAGGAATGTCACCGTAGGTATCGGTCAGAATCATCATGACGTTGGCCCGCCAGATTCGGGCCGTATGATACAGATTCGACCGGTTGGCATTACTGCGCGTTTGCTCAATCACGTCGACTAAGTGCCGGTTTGCGTTCTGGAAGTAGTTATTCCAGTTCGCAGCGTTGCGTGGCTTATTATCGACGTTGAAGTTGGCTCCGGCCAATACCGTGCCGTTAGGCGAGATGATTTGCTGCACAATGCCCGCTTCAAAAACCAGGGCATCTCCTCCTGGGTAGTTGCTGCTAAGTATGCCGTTATTAAGCAGCAACACCGGGTTGAGGGCCGTGGGCGAGTTGGGGTTTACGTTCAGTTCGTCGAAACCCTGTTCGCAGCTTGTTGTCAATAGCAAAGCCGCGCAAAAACTCCAGATTAAACTAATTTTTTTCATATCCTTTTTGCATCCCCTTGGGGGGGGGTGGAGAAATTAAAATTTTGCGTTGAGGTTAAAACCTACGCTACGTGTTATGGGTACGCCGGTGGCTTCGAGACCTACTACGTTGTCGGACGAAAAACCAAACTGCTCAGGATCTATGTTATCGATCCATTTTTTCAGCACCAATACGTTGTTACTCACGGCACTCAGGCGCAACCCTTTGATAAACATGGTTTTGGGCAGAAGCCGCGTGAAGTCGTAGCCCAGTGACACCTGACGGAGTTTCACAAAACCTCCGTTATACACAACCACTTCGCCCAAGTTATTCGCCACCATCGTTTCGTAGTACTGTTGGGCATTAACTTTGCCGGTATTGGCTTCGCCGTTGGGGCCAACGCCGACACCTGTCATCAAGTAATTGGGGCTGTCGCGGCCAACGAGCGTCATTTGGTGTAATCCGTGCCGGATGGCATTGCGATTCGTACCGGAAATCATCTTGTTGCCTAAGCGATAATCGATTAGGAACGTCAGGTTGAGACCTTTGTAATTAAACGTATTGGTAATACCGCCAAACCACTTTGGCAGAGCCGAACCGAACGAAACCTGCTGTGGTCCGCGTTGGGGCAGTCCACTGGCTGTATGAATAAGCTGACCCTGAGCGTTTCGCAGCAGTGGGAAGGTATAAATCTGTCCGAGGGCTTGGCCCACAACCTGCCGCACCTCACCAATAAACACCCCGCCCCCTGTTACAATCTGGGCAGGTTGACCGTTTTTGTCGTAGTCGCGTTCGGGCGTACCATCGTCGTCGGTCAGCAGGCGAAGCAACTTAGTTTCGTTGTAGGCCGCATTGAAACTAATATCCCAGCTAAAGTTAGCACTACGGACTGGTGATCCCGTCAGCAACAATTCGATGCCCCGGCTTTGGCTTTGACCGCTGTTGATAAGTTGATCGAAGTAACCCGACCCGGTTGAAATCTGAGCCGCTACAATCTGGTCACTTGTGATTTTATTATAGTACGCAATGTCGAAACCAATGCGGTTGTTCAAAAACTTCATCTCCATACCAATCTCCGTCTCGGCCACGCGCATGGGCTTCAAGGTCGCATTGGGTACGCGGCTTCCCGAAATAAAGCCTACGGGCTGGCTCTGGAACAGGTTGGCGTTTACACCGTAGAATAGTCAGTTGGCGTAGGGCGATACGTCCGTATCGCTACCCACTTGGGCAAAGGCCGCACGCAGCTTTCCAAAGCTGATAAAGTCAGGCAACAGTTTATTGAAGGCTTGTGAAAACACGAAGCTACCCGTTACGGACGGATACAGGATGCTTCGGTTGTCGGGGGCCAGCGTCGAGAACCAGTCGTTGCGGGCAGTGGCATTGATAAACAGATAGTCGTTATAGGATAAGCCCACCTGCGCATACAGCGAATTTACCTTGCGTTCGCTAAAGTTGTAAGTAGGGTCTTTCACCCGTGCGTTTTGGGGGGTATATAGCCCCCGCACCACAAAATCGACCGCATAAACGCTATTATTATCACCGTAGCGATACAACTGGTTACCACCGAGCGTAGCATCAACGCCAATCTTGCCAAACTTGCGGTTAGCACCGATCAGGAAGTCGGCGTTGACTTCGCGGAAACGGCGCGTTTCCTGAGTAACCCAACCATTTACGAAACCAGCCGGTGGGGGGCCTTGCGGGGCCGAGCCCGTCGGGAAATTATACACCTGATTCCGCGCCCAGTAATCCTGACCAATCCGGCCCTGTACATACAGCCAATCGGCAAACTTATAGCGTAGAGCTATGTTCCCGAAAAGCCGGTCGCGCTGAATCTTCTCAAATTTGTCACTCAGCGTGAAGTAGGGGTTGGTTCGGTTGCGGAAGCGCGACCACACAAACTCGTTGCCGCCGGCATCGTACTTATTGGCTTCCAGCACATCAAAAGGCATCGAGTTGGCCACGGTATAAATCACTGTCGGAATCGTAAAATCCTGCTGGGCAATCTGGGGCGGGTTCAGGTTGTCCTCATTCGAGTAGTTGATCGTCCCCATTACGTTCAATTTATTCGTCAGGTTGTAGTTAAAACCCAGGTTGATCGTCCGGCGTTTGTACGTATTGTTGGGGGTGATCCCTTTCGAGTCGAGGTTCGAGATCGACAGGTTAAA
>JAJAYX010000308.1 GCA_026785985.1 Rudanella sp.
ATTGATATGGCTTGTGCATCTAGCAATAAGAGCAACTTTTTATGAATGCAGATAATGTTCATGCTAAAACCTATCGAAAGCCCGATGAATAAAAGCCCTCCAAAATTATAATTTTTCTGCAGTGGTAAAACAACGACGAACTCCTAACAGACAAGCCGTTAAGACTAAAATGCAGAGGAATTCTGTAGGCTGTGTTTCTTGATAAAGTTATACCGCTTATTTATGAACTACTACACGGGTTGAATTTTTTTGGTCGTAGCACTTGCATCGTATTGCATTCAAAGCCCTACTTTTGTCTAAGGCTTAACGCATGTTCACCAAAATTTTATTGCAGTAAAAGCCGCCGTTGTAAAATTTTTGACTTGTTTTGACGAGCGAAAATAAAACTTTCAATTTAACCCTTCAGTACAAGTTCAATGAAAACACAGAATCCTGCTCCAGCACCCGCCAAAGTTGCCGCGCCAAAGAGAAAGTCCGGTGGCCTGAATCCAGCATTGGTCATTCCGATTTTATTGGTAATCGGTCACTTGGCTTACTATCTCATCTTCGGTGACGGCAGTCACTTTCAGGATGGCGACAACTCGAAGCAGCCTCTGGCTGGCGATTTCTTCGGAATTATCTTCAAAGGTGGTTTTATCGTACCAATCCTGTTCACCTGTTTCCTGTGCGTACTGGTGTTCTCGATTGAGCGTTTCATCACCATTGGCCGTGCCAACGGCTCCGGCTCTGTAGATGACTTCGTTCTGAAAGTGAAAAACTTGCTCGACAAGAACGAAGTAGAAGCGGCTGTCCGTGAATGCGACAAGCAAAAAGGCTCCATCGGTAATGTAGTGAAAACAGCCCTGCTGAAATACCAGCAACTGGCCTCAGACACAGACATGTCGAAAGAGCAGAAGTTAGCCGCACTTTCTAAAGAAGTGGAAGAGGCTACAACGCTCGAACTGCCGATGCTGGAGAAAAACCTCGTTATCATCGCCACGCTCGCATCGGTTTCTACCCTGATCGCCCTCCTCGGAACGGTAATCGGTATGATCCGGGCCTTCTCGGCAATGGGTGCTACGGGTCAGCCCGATACGGCCGCTCTATCAAACGGTATTTCTGAGGCCCTCGTAAACACGGCTGTTGGTATCGGTACGGCTGCTATCGCAACCATCATGTATGCGTATTTTACTAGCCGTATCGATGCTCTGACGTACAACATCGACGAAATCGGTCTGAGCATCCAGCAGAACTTTGCCGCTCACAACTAAGCGTGAAGCAAATCTGGTTATCAGTTTACACTTTAATTAGTAACGACACATGCCACGAGTAAAAACCAAACGGCACGGATCCGGTATGGACATGACCGCGATGGTGGACGTAGCGTTCCTGCTGCTGACGTTCTTCATCCTGACCGCCCAATTCCGGGTACAGGACGCGGCAACCATCGAGACTCCCTCGTCAATCTCCGGTATCAAAGTGCCCGATAAGGATATCATGACTATTGGCCTGAGTAAAGAAGGGAACGTTTATTTCGGTATCGACAACCAGCAAAAACGTCGGGATATGCTCGACAACTTTGCAGCCGCCAACGGTATGTCGTTTACTGAAAAAGAGAAAAAAGCGTTTTCGATCCTATCAAGTTTCGGTGTGCCGAAAAGTCAGCTTAGAGCATTTTTAAATCTTGATCCCGAACAACGTAATGCGTTCAAACAACCGGGTATCCCCATCGATTCGACGGGAGCCGGTGTCGGCAACGAGTTGAAGGACTGGGTTTTTAATGCCCGGAAAGCGAACAACGATCTGCGGATTGCCCTGAAAGGGGATAACCTGGCGAAGTTCCCGAATTTCAAAAATGTGCTGGGAACCTTGCAGGCGCAGAATATCAACAAATTCAACCTGATTACGGGTACGGAAGCACCCCCGGCAGGCTGGAAGAACGAGTAATTTATCTGTTTATGGTTTCAAGTTCCAGATTTCAGGGTTCAGATGAACCGATGAAACCTGGGGCTTAAAACCTGAAACCTGAAACAACCATGTCAGAAATAGATACCTCCGGTGGGGGTGGTAAAGGTGATGGTAAGGTACGGGCCAAGAAAGCGTCAACCAAAATTGACATGACCCCCATGGTAGACCTTGGGTTCCTCCTGATTACCTTTTTCATCCTCGCTACTACCCTGAGCAAACCATCGTCAATGACGTATAATGCGCCGGATAAAACAAAGACCGAAGAAACGGAGCCTATAAAGGCTTCAAACGTAATGACGATCTTCCTCGGCAAGGATAACAAAGCACACTACATTTTCGGGAAAGCTGCCTCAGAAGACCCGGAAGTGAAAACAGTGGGCTTTGGCTATGATTTGCGGAAAGCCATCCTGACGGAAAGCCGTAAAGTGCCTGCCGATAAGTTTGTGGTCGTCATTAAGCCAACCAAGGAATCAACCTACCGTAACATGGTGGATATTCTGGACGAGATGGCCATCACAAAAATGAAGCGGTATGCAATGGTGGACGAATTGATGCCGGCTGAGAAGACGCTTCTCAAGGACAAAGTAAAGTTAGACATATAACAACACAATGGCAGAAACGATAGCGAAAGCAACACTGGACGACATAGTGTTTGCGAACCGAAACAAAGCGTATGGTGCCTACTCGCTACGGAAAGGGTATCCGAGCACGATAGCCCGCGCCCTGTTGATTGGTGCTACGGTGTTCATTTTGGCTGTACTTGCACCAACCATTATTAGTGCCATCACGCCTGATAATACCGACGAGCAGGCAATGGTGGAAGTTGACCTAATGAAATTACCACCACCACCGATTGACCCTAATGAGCCGCCACCACCGCCACCACCACCA
>JAJAYX010000309.1 GCA_026785985.1 Rudanella sp.
ACCTATGGCACGCCGGGCCTTGACGCGACTCTGCGAAAAACGCACCGAGTTAAACGTTATCGGTATCTGCGAAAACGCCGAAAACCCTTTCGGGGTTTTAAAATGACTTATCAACCTTCTTCTATAATCATTTCATGCCTTCGGCATTTTTATAAGAAAGCCCTGATTATCCCTGTTCCTTATGCTCCCTAATACCTGGTGGTTTTTCGGCCTTTTTTGCGGCCCTGACGGCTATTTTAGCCAAAATTGGCATCAAAAACGTCGATTCTGATCTGGCCACGGCCAAAAGCTCACCCGACTATCTTCCGGCGCATGACGCTAAAAAGTGCCATCGTAAAAGGTACTTTAGGCATCGACCACATCACCCGTAGTTCTTCCCCAAAACTTGTGTCTTCATCTAAAAACTTGAATACCTGAGCCGGGCTATTGCGTTCATAAAGCAACGTGAACATGTCGTCGGCGGGGTAGCGATTGTTTTCCAGCACATTCAGCATAATGCTGTCGTAGAATTTAAAGCGACCCGAAAACCACGATTTAGGGCGGTGTGGCTTACCCGTTTGGGCCAGATTCTGCACCAAATTGCGGAGGTAGGTTTGCGTTCGCCGGAAGGTGTACCCTGTTGAGGGTTTCGTGTAGCCACCCGATGTGCCAATGCGGATAATGTGCTCCGAAGGGTTCTCTTTGGTAGGTACGTCGGACATGGGGATGATGCCAAATTCGGTTTCACTGATCGTGTATGGCCCCGTATCCAAATGCCGGTCGATGTAGTGTCGGAGGTCAGCTTCGTATTCGGCAGCGGTCAGGAGTTTTTTGCTGAACAGGGTGAATTCAACAAGGGCCGTTTTCTCATCGAAGGGCAACACATACACAAACCGGCAATCGTTGTGTTGCGCCACCCGAAAGTCCATCATTCGGGGCCTGGTCACATCGAAACAGGGTTTTTCGGTGTGAATCACCCAACCCTTAAAATGCTGCAGGAGATTATGATTTTCGGGTTCGCTCAGGTTCAGGGCAAACGTACTGTCGAACACATAATTGGCTATCAGTGGCTCATCGTCGGCAATGACAAAGCCACCCTGCACCGTTTCCTTAATGCGGTTGACCGTTGCCTGCCGGATTTCGATGTTCGGAAACCGGGCCAGATGCCGTTGCATAAATTCGTAGAAATCAATGCCCCGAAGCATCTTATAGCGGTAATCACCCATATCGAGCAGTCCCGACAGGGTGGTGCCGTGAAACTCGACCCGATCCCAGGAGCGAAACAAAATCGACTCATACGGGCCTTCGCCCGGCTCCCAGAAACACCAGGTGCGGTCGTTGCGGTTTTTTTGTTCGCGGTCGAGAATCAGAATCGAGCGGTCGCGCAGAGTCGACTGGGTCAGGTAATAAGCGATGCTTAACCCGGCCATACCCCCGCCCGCAATAATGAAGTCGTATTTTTTCATTACACCAGCACGTGCCGTTCGGCATGGTAGCTTGAGCGAACCAACGGCCCCGATTCCACGTATTTGAGGCCCCGGCGAAGACCTTCCCCGCGGTATTGGGCAAACTGATCGGGGGTGATCCAATCGATTACCTCGTGGTGCATTTTGGTGGGTTGCAGGTATTGGCCCAGCGTCAGAATATCCAGCCCGTGTTCCACCAGATCGTCCATCGCTTTGTGAACTTCGTCGGTGGTTTCGCCCAGGCCAAGCATAATTCCCGATTTGGTGCGTTGACCGAAGTCTTTTGTCCGCCGAATCTGCTCCAGGCTGCGTTCGTAGCGGGCTTGTGGTCGCACGCGCCGGTACAATCGCTCCACGGTTTCCATGTTGTGCGAGACAACCTCCTGCCCGGCTTCGATCATGTGAATGAGCGCGTCCCAATTATTTTTCACATCAGGAATCAGCGTTTCAATAGTTGTAGTGGGCGAGGCCTCTTTCACAGCCCGCACCGTTTGATACCAGATTTCGGCCCCGCGATCTTTCAGTTCGTCGCGGTTTACGGACGTGATTACGGCGTGCCTGACTTTCATCAGCAAAATGGCTTCGGCCACACGCCGGGGTTCGTCGGTGTCATATTCGTTGGGGCGGCCCGTAGCCACGGCGCAGAACGAACAACTCCGGGTGCAAACGTTTCCCAGAATCATGAAGGTGGCTGTTCCGGCCCCCCAGCATTCGCCCATGTTGGGGCAATTGCCTGATTCACAGATAGTATGAAGCTTATGGGTATCGACTAGTTTACGAACTTTAGCGTATTCGGGGCCAATAGGCAGTTTCACCCGCAACCAGTCGGGGCGTTTCCGGGCAGCAATCTGGTTACGTTGTTCGGTGGAGGGGATAACGGGGAGTTCAATCATGGCGCGACCTCGTTCAGTCTGTTTCTTACAAAATGCAAATCTACGGGCTAAAGTTCGGGCTTCGTTCGCTCTCTTTTCGTATCTTGCCTAACCAATAAATGCAGACCGTTATGACTTTAGTAGCCGAAAAACTGTATTCCGTCGAAGAGTACCTCGAAATGGAGGAACGCAGCACGGAGAAATCAGACTATTTTGACGGAGAAATCATTCCTATGGCCGGAGCCAAGTTTGTACACAACCTGATTGCAACCAACACGACTACAGCACTCAGTATTGCGCTGGAGGAAAAGGAACAGAATTTTCTGGTGATTAACAGCGACACAAAAATTCATATTCCCCGGCTTCGCTCGTTTGTTTATCCCGATGCGGTAGTCGTTTGTGAAGCCCCGGAGTTTTACGAAGGCCGCGAGGATATTATTCTGAACCCACTGTTGGTGGTTGAAGTACTGTCGCCCGGCACGGAAAGATACGACCGGCGCAGTAAGTTTGGCCATTACAAAACCTTGCCCTCGTTTCAGGAATATGTGTTGGTGGACCAACATTTGCCGTTTGTGACAGCCTCCTACAAAATTGCCGAACGCACCTGGCAGGATACTGACGCAGAGGGCATTGAGGCCACTATTTATCTTCGGTCTCTCGACGTGACACTCTCACTAAAAAGGCTTTACAAAGGAATTGTTTTTGTGCG
>JAJAYX010000310.1 GCA_026785985.1 Rudanella sp.
GAGGATGTTAGCCCGCGCCCGCGTCGTGTCTTTCTCGTTGCGCGTAGCCATGAAACTCGGACACATGGTGCCGCCCGACAACTGTGTTTTGCGACAATCGCCGGAGCCGTTGCATTGCTCGGCGTGCTGAAGCACATTTTGATCGCCGTACCGGAAATACGTCTGAAAATCAGGCGTTTGCTGCCCGGCTTCATACCGCAAAAACGTATCCATCGGGGGCGTTTCCACGATTTTACCGGGGTTGAAAATACCTTCCGGGTCCCACATTTGCTTCACCTGCCGCATGAGTTCGTAGTTGTGCGGCCCCACCATTTTAGGGATAAATTAGCCCCGAAGCCGCCCATCGCCGTGTTCGCCGGAAAGCGATCCGTCGTATTTTTTCACGAGGGTAGCAATCTCCTCGGCAATCATTCGGAACTGCCGATGACCTTCGGCGGTCTTCAAATTGATGATGGGCCGCAGGTGAATCTCGCCCGACCCGGCGTGGGCATAATGCACCGAAGTCATGCCGTGTTTTTTGAGAATTACGTTGAATTCCCGGATGTACTCGGGTTGGTCGCGCACGTCCACGGCTGTGTCCTCGATCACAGCCACGGCTTTGGCATCGCCGGGGAGGTTGCCCAGCAAACCAAGCCCGGCTTTGCGAAGCGTCCAGATTTTCTTGCTATCGTCGCCAAAAAGAAGCGGAAAATGGTAGCCCATACCCTCGGCCCGCATTTCGGCTTCCATCTGAGTGGCCAATTCTTCTACTTCGGCCCGGCTGTCGCGGGAAAGGTCTACCACCAAAATTGTGGGAAAACTCTCAAGATGCGAAGCTGCATTGGCCCGACGCTGCACAAAAAAGCTGTTTTTCCGCTGTTCGGCGTTGGTATCAGCCCGTTCGAGAATGATATTGTCGATCAGTTCAACAGCATAGGGACGGTATTTCAGGGCAATTAATGTAGCCCGGAGAGCTTCGTCAATGGAATGACAATGCACGGCCACCAAACCCGATTCGGTGGGGGGCAATGGCACAATATTCAATTTTATTTCGGTCAGGAAACAGAGGGTTCCTTCTGAACCGGCAATAAGCTTGCAAAAGTTAAACGGCTCACCGTCAGCTGTGTATGGCCCACAATTGAGCAACATATCCAGGGCATAACCCGTGTTGCGCCGTTCGACGGTTACTTTGGGAAAGTTTTTGCGGATTTCAAGTTGATTGACCGGGTCGCTCAACATCGCGTTAGTCTGTACATAGATCGTATCCAGCAAACTCGCTGACCCATTTTTTTGGCTTGCCTCCAGAACGGTGTGGCTCAGTTGGGCAGCTTCTGTAGCTTTAAATTCAGCTTCAGAGCCATCGGCCAGGAGTACCTTTACCGAAAGCAAATGCTCCCGTGCCGAACCATAGACCACCGAGTTGGAACCGCACGAATTGTTACCCACCATTCCCCCAATCATAGCCCGGTTAGCGGTCGATGTTTCGGGGCCGTAATAAAGACCGTGGGGTTTCAGGAACAGGTTTAATTCGTCGCGGACAACGCCCGGCTGTACGCGCACCCATCGTTCCTGAGTATTTACCTCCAGTATTTTAGTGAAATGTTTCGATACATCCACCACGATTCCCTTGCCGACCACCTGCCCCGCCAGCGATGTTCCGGCCGTCCGGGGAATCAGTGACTGTTTGGTCGCTCGGGCGTAGGCAATAAGTTTTTTAAGATCGTCGACTGATCGGGGAATTGTGACTGCGGTGGGCATTTCCCGGTAGGCAGACGCATCAGTTGCATAGAGGGTACGAATGGTAAGGTCATCAAGGTAATCGCCGTCAAGCTGCGGTTTCACGAGGGTCATTGTCATAAAGTTTTCAAACGAACTAGCTTTTGTTTAGGTACAATCGACCCATCAAAGTTAACATTTTTTTAGTTATAATCACCCCCAATCAAGCCTATACGAACACTATGAATAATACAAATTAATTTAATTTAAATGTCTTCTATTTCAACAGATTAAGACTGGCAAACAATCGAACATCTTCAAATAAGACAAAAAATGACTCTTTTTTTTTGTACAATTCTAATACAATATTTACCTAACCCAACTTCATTTTAACTAGGTTCGATTTGTATTTTTGACGCACGCCATAGTAATTTGCTGGATGGTTTGTCGAGAATGTTCTACTAAATCCCGTCATGATGCCACTTTCCTTTCTGATTGATCCGACTGTAAGTCAAATAGCCTTACAGTCGGATCAATCAAACCTATCCATCGGAGCACAGCAATCAGACAAACAGATCACAAACCTAGCATACCAAATTACTTATTTTTCAACCATTTTTCAAACCTATTATGGACAAATCCTACATGACAAACCGCACAAACGGATGGGTAGGTCAGTTCGGTCATAAGATGAATATCTTCGTGGCAATGCTGGCAATGGTGGTGTTTTTTGGCACCCAACCTGCTTTGGCGCAAAGCAGAACCGTAACGGGTAAAGTAACGGATCCTGCCGGATCAGGGCTACCGGGGGTAAGTGTTCAGGTTAAAGGTACACAACGGGGCACGAACACAGACTCAGAAGGGAAGTTTAGCCTTGCCAACGTTGCCGATAACACCACGCTGGTGTTGAGTTTCATTGGTTACACCAGCCAGGAAGTAGCTGTTGGAAATCGTTCGGTTGTTGATGTGATGTTATCCGAGGATACCAGAGCACTCGAAGAAGTAGTGGTGGTTGGCTATGGTACGGCTAAGAAGAAAGACCTGACTGGCTCAGTAACTCAGGTAAGCACCAAAGATTTTAATACTGGTGTAAACCCTAACCCACTTCAGGCGATTCAGGGCAAAGTAGCCGGTTTGGTTATCACGCAATCATCAGGTGACCCCAACCAGGCTCCGTCAGTTCGCTTGCGGGGCTATACGTCGCTGGCGGGTGGTTCAGATCCGCTCTACGTGGTTGACGGCATGATTGGCGTACCAATTAGCCAGGTAAACCCCAACGACATCGAAACGATTGACGTGCTGAAAGATGCCTCGGCAGGTGCTATCTACGGTTCGCGGGCAGCCAACGGTGTTATTGTGATAACGACCAAGCGGGGCAAAAACGGCAAAACAACCGTTTCGTTCAACAACTACGTGGCCGTTCAGACCGTTGCCAAGCGGCTTGATTTGCTCGATGGGGCCGGCTACCGCGATGCCGTAACGAAAATCTATGGTGCTGCGGCTTTGAACGATAAGCAGCGTTTCCCGGACAATACGACCAACACGAACTGGACAGATGAAATTACGCGGATGGCTGTCACCAATAACCACAACTTAGCGGTGTCGGGCGGATCGCAGAATTTCAGCTACCGGGGATCGCTTGATTACCTGAATAACCAGGGTCTGGTGAAAAACACGGGTTCCAACCGCTTAGTAGGCCGGATTAACCTCGACCAGAAAGCGTTGGATAACCGCCTGAGTGTGCAGTATAACTTACAGTTCACGCGCACAAACAGCCTATTTGCCGATAACAACATCATCAACCGGGCCGCACAGTTTTTACCAACGTTGCCCATTCGGTTTGCTGATCCAAAACTAAACCAGGGGGGATATGCTGAAGTAGGTGGCTCGTTTGACTTGTTCAACCCGGTGGCAGCGTTAGAGAACGCAACCAACAACGGTGTTCGGAACACAACCATTCTGGGCACCAACCTCAGATATGAAGTTATAGATGGTTTGACAATTGGCGTAAACGGACAGTTACAGTCTGATGGTCAGCAGAATAACTATGTTTCTAACCCTGCTATCAAGTCTTATTCCGGTAGTAATGGCCGTGCCGAACGCCGGCTGTATAATGCAGACAGCAAACTGCTTGAAATAACGGGTAACTATGTTCGGAACTTAGGGACCAGCAATAACAGTAACCTCGCGGTTTTAGGCGGTTACTCGTTTCAGCAGTTTGATAACGACGGTTTTGGTGCCGCCAACAACCAGTTTGTGACAACGGCCTTGGGTTTCGACAACCTCGGTACGGGTGCCGGTACGTTGCTTAACCCAAGCAACAGCTATGCTACTTCATACCGGAACCAATCAAACCTGATCTCGTTCTTCGGTCGGGCTACGGTAAACCTGAACGACAAATACAATGTTACGGCCTCGTTGCGCCAGGATGGTAGCTCTAAGTTTGGTGTCAACAACAAATGGGGCCTGTTCCCATCGGCAGCTGTGGGTTGGACACTCTCAAACGAGTCGTTTTTCCCGAAAAACAATGTTGTGACGTTTGCCAAACTCCGGGCCGGTTATGGCGCAACGGGCAACTCAGAAGGAATCAACCCCTACAACTCAATTCAGTTGTACAGTCAGAGGGGTACATACTATGATGGCACTATCGGCGATTTCTTGCCCGGTTATGGTATTTCCCAGAACGCCAACCCTGACCTGAAATGGGAAGTGGTAACACAAACGAATGTTGGCCTTGATTTTCAGTTATTTAATAACCGATTCTCTGGTACGTTAGACTACTACATCAAGGATACGAAAGATATGCTGTACCAAATCAGCGTACCAGCAGACGGGGTTAGATTCTTCGCCAGCAGTATTCTAGCGAACGTAGGGAGTATGCGGAACAGTGGTATTGAACTTTCGTTGGGTGGCGACATCTTAGACAAAGGCGGCTTTGTCTGGAACTCCCGGATTGTGGGTTCAATCAACAGAAACAGAATTACCTCGCTGTCGAACGATCAGTTCAACGTTGGCCAGATTCGTTTTAACCCCTTCGGTGGTCGTGGTTTGTCAGACGTGTTTTCTTCATTCCTAACCGTAGGGCGGCCCTTAGGTGAGTTCAACAACGTACCAACCTTTGCCGGATCTTACGGTGCTGACGGTCAGCCACTGCTGAAAGCCGCTGTTGGTGATACGCCAACATCTGACGTATCGAAAGCTGATGCCGCTGCAGCTATTTTGGCTGGTAATCCAATCGCGCAGGGTAATCCACAGCCGTTTGCCAACGCATCCTGGATTAACACGTTCCGGTATGGCAACTTTGACCTAAATTTCCAGTTGCGTGGCACGTTTGGTAACAAAATCATGAACAACACCCGGTCTAACTTCATGATTCCGGGTTCGATTTTGGAAACCAATATGTTGAGAGACGTAACGACGCTCCCGATCAAATACGGTGTGAACGTACTCTCGACCAACTGGCTCGAAAGTGGTGCATTTGTGCGGCTCGACAACGTACAACTTGGCTACAACGTACCCATCAAAGCCAACAAGTACTTTTCAAGTGCACGGGTTTATGTGGCTGGCAACAACCTGTTCTTGATTACGAAATACAAAGGCATTGATCCAGAGTTGCAGGTACAGGGTAATTTGGGTTCTAACGCAGGTAATGGTCAGGTGGCGAACCCTGCTGGGGCTGGGTCGAGTATTCCGACCGGCTATCAGGGGTTGGGCCAATCGCCAAACGACATTGGTAACGACCGGAGCGGTGTTTACTTCCGCCCGCGCACGGTTCAAATTGGATTGAACCTGAACTTCTAAGACAAATTTTTCACAAACCCGATATAGCCCAAAAAAATAGTCGGGTTGTGAAAACCGTTGAGGTACACACTTCGTTAGTATTGTCTTGATGAGAACACTAACTGCTGTAACCATTCAAATATCAAAAAAACTTCTATGAAACGGATTAACATAAAAGTGCTTTTAGGTTGCTCGGCACTGATGCTGGTGGGGCAGTCTTGCACAGACCTAACCGAGAAAACGTTTGACGCGCTGCCAACCTCAGGTGATTTTGGCACAACGGCTGGTCAGCAGTCGGCATTGATTGGACCACTTTACAACGGTCTGGGCAATTATTTCGACAACATGAACGGTCTGAACGCTACAACCGATGAGCAGATGGTGCCGACCCGCGGTGGTGACTGGAAAGACGGCGACAACTGGAGACGGTTGTACACCCACACGTGGGACCCCGTCACTGACAACGGTCAGTTTAACGGCCCCTGGGGTTGGTGCTACAGCAACATTACGTCAATCAACCAGCAGTTGGGTACGGTGACTGATGCGGCTCTGATTGCAGAGTTGAAAACGTTGCGGGCGTTTTTCCACTACCAGGCGATGGATTTGTTTGGCAACGTAATCATTGCCGATAAAGTAGGGGTAAAGTCGACACAATCTACCCGGGCACAAGTATTTGCCTTTGTTGAGAAAGAAATCCTCGACAACTACGCTAAACTGTCGCCAAACGTGGGCGGTGCGTACTACGGCCGCATGAACCAGCCGGTGGCTGACATGATTTTGGCGAAGATGTACCTGAACGCCCAGGTTTACATCGGTACGCCCCGTTGGGCTGATGCCATTACCCGGTGTGACAACATCATCAAGTCAGGTAAATTCACGTTGAATGGCGACTTTTTCGCCAACTTCTCGAATCAAAACCAAAGCTCACCTGAGACCATTCTGGCTACGCCATTCAGCAGCACCAAGCGGGGAGGGATGAATATCCACATGCGGACGTTGCACTACCTCAACCAGCAGACCTACAACCTCGGTTCAGCTCCCTGGAACGGCTATTGCACGGTGACCGAGTTCTATAACTCGTTTGATGACAGAGATGCCCGCAAGAAAATGTGGATCGTTGGTCAGCAGTTCAAAGCTGACGGTACGCCCATTATGGATGATGCCCTGCCGATGGTGTTTACGCCCGAAATTCCATCATTCGTCATGCCTGCCGGTGCGGCTGGTCGATTGGCTGGTGCGCGGAGCCAGAAATACCAAATTCAGCGAAACAATCCCTTCAACGATCAGGATAACGATTTCGTAATCTATCGTTTGGGCGATGT
Organism: Rudanella sp.; assembly: GCA_026785985.1. Lineage (GTDB taxonomy): Bacteria > Bacteroidota > Bacteroidia > Cytophagales > Spirosomataceae > Rudanella. The sequence continues at coordinate 6,798 of JAJAYX010000310.1, forward strand.
ATTTCTGATGCGGGCCGAAGCCAATATGCGCAACGGTAACACGGCAGCCGCCCTTACCGATGCAAACTTGCTTCGGGCGCGGGCGGGCTTGCCTGCTTACACAACGGCAACGTTGACGATGAACGAAATGCTGGCCGAACGCGGTCGTGAGTTGGCGTGGGAATACCACCGTCGTGAAGATTTGATCCGGTTTGGTCAGTACAACAAGGCATGGCGTTTTAAAGATGTATCGGGTGCATTCCGTCAGTTGTTCCCAATCCCGAACGACCAACTCGTGCTGAACCCAGCGCTGAAGCAGAATCCTGGTTACTAAACCATCTGGTTGTCCAATACCAAAAAAGCAGGCTCCCAACGGAGTCTGCTTTTTTGTTAGCTGACGAATGACCCCCGCGTTATCGTTATCTTTGCAATCCCTCTCTTGAGAAATCACTTGTGCTAATGCGCCTTATACTCCTAGTACCGGCAATCGCCCTAATTATGGCGGCTTGCCGCCCAGGGCAAAATACGCCCACCGACCCGTTATTCAAAAAGCTCTCTGCCGACGAATCGCATATTAACTTTATCAACACCGTTACCGACGACAAAGAATTCAACATTTTCAACTACCGAAATTTCTACAACGGCGGGGGCGTGGCCATTGGTGATGTAAATAACGATGGCCTGTCTGACGTGCTGCTCATTGCCAACATGGGCGATAACAAACTGTATCTGAACCAGACAAAAGCGGGCGAGGCTATGCAGTTTGATGACGTTACGACCAAAGCGGGCGTGGCCGGTAAACGCGCCTGGAGCACCGGAGCCACCTTTGCCGATGTGAACGGCGATGGACGACTCGACATTTATATCTGCAATGCAGGTATTCGGGAAGGCGACAACCGCGCCAACGAACTCTATATCAACAACGGTAACGATGCGACTGGCATACCCACTTTCACCGAACGGGCTGCCGAGTATGGGTTAGACGACCAGGGATACAGCACTCACGCGGCTTTTTTTGATTATGACCGCGACGGAGACCTCGATATGTATCTGCTCAACAACAGTTTTATACCCGTCGGTCGGCTGCAATATGCCAATCTGCGTGCCGAGCGCGATTCGACGGGGGGCGATAAACTGTTTCGCAACGACGGAAAACGGTTTACCGATGTCAGCGAAAAAGCGGGTATCTACGGTAGCCTGATTGGATTTGGTTTGGGCATTACCGTCGGCGATGTGAATGAAGATGGGTGGCTCGATATTTACATTTCCAACGATTTCTACGAACGCGATTACCTCTACATCAACAAGCACGATGGCACCTTTGCCGAAACTATCAAAGAAGCCATGCCGCACACGAGCTTGTCTTCGATGGGGTCCGATGTAGCCGACATCAACAACGACGGCAAACTCGATATTTTTATTACCGATATGCTGCCCGGCAACGACCGGCGGCTGAAAAAAACATCCACGTTTGAAGGCCACGATTTAGAAACAATCAAGCACGACCGTGATTTTCATTATCAGATCATGCAAAATATGCTTCACCTGAACGTGGGCAACCAACCCGGCAATGGCGGCTTACCTACGTTCAGCGAAGTGGCGCGGTTTGCAGGTGTGCAAGCTACCGACTGGAGTTGGGGCGCGTTGATTTTTGACATGGACAACGATGGGCTGAAAGATATATTCGTGGCAAA
>JAJAYX010000311.1 GCA_026785985.1 Rudanella sp.
GCGTTGTGCCGACAGTCCGGCGTTTTGCATTTGATTATGGCTCAAATGTCTGGCCGGTTAGCGAGGCCCGCGCCTTAAAATAAAATTGAGTCGGCTCAAATCGTGATTTGAGCCAAATGGAGTGATTGGGGAGACTTAAATAAAGGCCAGTATCTTTATTATCTCATTCACTGTCAATCGTTTTCCAGCACTTTTACGGTTTCCCACGAAAACGGAAGCCACCGCACACACGGCTCATCGAAGACCTCAGTAGCCGCTTCGCAGGTAAAGAGTTTGAAATCGAACTTGGGATAGTTACCTACGATATAGCCGGGGTAATAATAAGCCAGGCCGCGCTGCCGGGCATACTCCGTTTTGAGTAGCATCAGGTATTTACCAAGACTTTGGCGGTGATAATCAGGATCATAAAAATTCATGATGCCGGCAATACTCTGCCCCGCATTATCGAAAATGCCAACCGCAATCAACTTACCATCATCCCGAATCTGAACGTTGTATGTGTCAAATTTAGAGGTGTCGGCCCCATTCCACAGGCACGATTCAACAGTTGAATAGGTGTCAAAGTTAATATTGCTTCGATACTGGGCATAGAGCATTTCGACTTCATCAGTCAGCACAAACGGCCTGACTGTTACCGTATAGGGCGCATTGATGCGGAACAGCCGCGATTGTTTTGGCCCAAAATTGACCACACTCAGCACAATACGCAGCCAGTAAACGGGGTGAATCGCACCATCGAATTGCACATAGCGGCAGGTAAACACGTCCTGCTGCATTCGGAAATAGCCTATACTCAGCAAAAAATCAAGTTCGTGTAATGGCATTGAACAGGGGGTAATGATGACGGACAAGTTACTTCAACTTCTCATTCTCTTTGTGCCGCGTCGCATCCCGACTGTTTTTCTTCTCCAGATTTTTGGCAAAAGCCTCGGTTAGGTCGATGCCAGTTTGATTGGCCAGGCAGATCAGCACCCAGAGAACATCGGCAATTTCGTCGCCGAGATCTCGGTTTTTGTCGGATTCTTTTTCCGATTGCTCCCCGTATCGGCGGGAAATGATGCGGGCCAGTTCGCCGACTTCTTCGGTCAGAATAGCCATGTTGGTTAGCTCGCCGAAATAGCGAACGCCTACCGTTTTAATCCAGTGGTCAACGGTATCCTGTGCGTTGCGGATGGTCATGTTAACTTTGATCTAAGGCTTGTTGCAGAATCCGGGCGAATTCCTTGTCGTTGGGAGGGAGCAGCATTTCTTTGTGGTCGCCGGGGACGTGGTAGACCCGCACACCCTGAAGCGCGTATTTTTTCCAGCCCAGAAACTCGCGGTCTTCCACAAAGTACAACCGTTTTTTGGCCTTGAACACGTCGATAAGCCCATCGTAAGGCTGCATCCGGTAGTTCTGGAAGGCTATTTCGTGTTTCTCGATGATACGAAGTAAGTTCTCGTCTTTTATCTCTGAATACGTCTGTTCATTGGCCAGCCCCACAGCTTTCAGCACATTTTTGACCTGCCGCTCCACATATTCACCCTGATACCGAAGCGTTGGCAGGGGATGCTCAATAAGGGACCGGCCAATCCAGGCCATTTTCGGGAGCTGCCGCCCAATACGCCAGGCCATCCGGTCCAAAAACGGACGACTCTCTGCCGAATCCTCCGCGTTGGTGTCGAACATGCCCAGCAGTTTCACCGTTTTGCCCTGATCGTGTAACTGACGGGCCATTTCGAGGGCAACGTACCCGCCAAACGAGTAGCCCGCCAGGGCATAGGGACCATCGGGGTTCTGTTCCAGCAATTCCTCCAGGTAATCAGCCGCAATCGCTTCCATGCTGTCCAAAGGCTCTTCAGTGCCGTCCAGGCCCCGTGCCTGAAAGCCATAGATGGGCTGTTCGGGGTTCATGTTTTCAATTAACCCCCTGAACATAAGTAAGTTGAGACCACCACCATGCACCACATAAATAGGCATTTTGCTGCCATAGGGCTTAATCGGTACGAGCGAATGCTTTAATTCTATCCTCTGCTCTGGTCGAATCAATTGGGCCATCGACCGAATCGTGGCCGACTCAAACAGTGTGGAAACCGGCAACCGGCGACCGGTTTCGCGTTCGAGCTGGGCCATTACCCGCACCGCCAGCATTGAGTGCCCGCCGAGGTCGAAGAAGTTGTCGTCAATGCTAATTGTAGCTAACCCAAACACCTGTTGCCAAATACCCGCAATTTGCTTTTCCTCCGGCGTTGAGGGCAGTGTCAGGCGCGGCATCGTCCCGGTCGGCGCGGCCTGTTCAGGTGTGGGCAGGGCTTTTCGGTCTAATTTGCCGTTGGGCGTAACGGGTAATTCGTTCAGGGCCACAAAATCGCCCGGAACCATGTACGCCGGTAACACCGTCGAGAGGGCTGCCCGCCAGCGCAGCACCTGTTCCCGGTCGATGCAGGTAGGGGCCGTTAGGTCGTTCAGCACCACATACGCTACCAATCGCTGATGGCCGGGCTGGTCTTCGCGGGCTACAACAACGGCGTTCTCTATATCATCGATCCGAATCAGGTGGTGCTCCACCTCGCCCGGCTCAATCCGGTGACCCCGAATCTTGATTTGCGCGTCGATGCGGCCCAGATACTGAATGTCACCCGCAGGCATCCGTTTGCCGAGGTCGCCAGTACGGTAAAAACGCTCGTGTGGCGCAAACGCGGGCCGGATAAACTTGATGTCGGTCAGTTCGGACTGATTCAGATACCCCGACCCCACGCCTGCCCCGCCAATGAGCAACTCGCCCGGCCGCCCGTCGGCAACGGGATGTAGCTGTTCGTCCACAATGACGATGCGGGCATTGTCGATAGGAACCCCAATGGTGATGGGAGCATCGGCGGACAGAATCTGGGTTCCGGTGGCATACACCGTAGTTTCGGTGGGGCCGTAGTAGTTATACAGGGCCGCGCAGGTCGCCAGTAGTTTCTGGGCTAAATCATTTGGCAGGGATTCGGCGCAGGAGATAACGCGCAGGTTGGCATTGCCCCGCCAGCCCGTTTCCCAGAGCATACGGAGTGTGGCCGGCGTTGTCTGCACAAACGTGATTTGTTCGCGCACAAGCAGTGCGGCCAACGCCTGCCCATTGCTAACAGTGGCGGCATCGACCACCACCAGTTCGGCCCCCACCAGGAGCGGGAGGTATATTTCGGCGGTGGTAATGTCGAAAGCAATCGTTCCCATCGTGACGGTCTTGTCGGTGGCCGTCAGGCCGGGCTTTCGGGCCAGCCCCTGTAATACATTGACCACGCTGTCGTGCCGAATCTGTACGCCTTTGGGTCGTCCGGTGGTGCC
>JAJAYX010000312.1 GCA_026785985.1 Rudanella sp.
CTTTGTGTCAACAAAACACAGACACAAGCTATGCAACGCCGACATTCTCCGCTTGGGCGAACCGACTCGATTTTGCTTTACGGCTTCGGACTGGCCTTAACCCTTTCATTGGTGTTCAATGGCTTTATGCTGGTGGAGCAAAACCACCGGGCAAACCGCTACGACTACGAAATCGGTAGCTCCGTTAATCCGGTGGAACACGGAGTTTGGCAACAGCAGCTTTCGGAGTGTCAGCAAGCCAATCAACTGAAAGACAGCGTGATTCGCCATTTGGAGAAGGTTTCCAATGCCCCACCGGGTGGGAGAGCCAACGGTCAGCATAGCGCATCCAACTAATCTGTTCAATCCAATTATATGAAATCCTGTCTTATTCAGCCACATGGCGCAGATTGCCCCGCGCCTTTTGACACGTTCCCCCAAATGACTACAAAACGAATGATCCTGCTCCTTAGCTGATGTGTTCTCCTGGGCAACACAGGCTGTTCAACAAAAGCAGAAGAAAAGAAAGAGGAAGTCGACTATTTGGTTACCAGCCCGCTGAAGAAAGATACGACGGTTGCCAAAGACTATGTGTGTCGGGTTCATTCAATTCAGCATATTGAAATGAGGGCCTTAGAAAAGGGCTACCTGCAAACCATTTTTGTGGACGAAGGGCAATACGTAAAACAGGGGCAACTCATGTTTCAGATCATGCCGCTGATCTACAATGCTGAACTACAGAAATCGCAGGCCGAAGCGAACTACGTCGGCATTGAGTTGCAGAACACCAAACGACTGGCCGACAGCAACATCGTGTCTAAAAACGAACTGGCTTTAGCGAAAGCGAAATTCGACAAGGCCAACGCCGACGTGTCGCTGGCTAAAACGCATCTGCAATTCACCCAGATCAAAGCTCCGTTCAGCGGTATCATGGACCACTTCCAGGTGCGGTTGGGAAGTCTTGTGAATGAGGGCGATTTGCTAACCACGCTGTCGGACAACAGCAAAATGTGGGTGTATTTCAACGTACCGGAAGCCGAATACCTCAATTTTAAAACCCATCCCCAGCAAGACAACATGACCCATGTGAGCCTGATGATGGCCAATAACGAGTTGTTCCCCTATCCCGGCGTGGTGCAGACTATTGAGGCCGATTTCAACAACGAAACGGGCAACATTGCGTTCCGGGCTACTTTTCCGAACCCCAATGGCCTGCTGCGCCACGGCGAAACCGGAAATATCCGCATGACCGTGCCGCTCAAAAATGCGCTGATTATTCCGCAGAAAGCCACCTTCGAAGTGCTGGAAAAAAAGTACGTGTATGTGGTGGATAAAAACAACGTGATTCGATCCAGAGAAATCACGATAGCAGCGGAATTGCCACACATTTTTGTGGTTAAATCGGGTCTGAACACAGCCGACAGAATCCTGCTGGAAGGCTTACGCCAGGTAAAAGAAAATGAAAAAATACATGTCAAATACGAGAAACCCGATGCTGTCATGTCCCATCTGGGGCTATATGCTGAATGATGAATGGCGAAAGAACGAAATGTTGCCATCCCTCACTCTCCATTGACTTAAACCAGACGTTATGTTTAGTAAATTCATACGCAGGCCCGTGTTTGCTATTGTGATATCGATCATGATAGTCTTTGTAGGTGTACTGGCTATCAAGCAATTACCTATCTCTCAATTCCCCGATATTGCCCCCACAACGGTCAATATATTTATTGCCTATCCCGGCGCCAGTGCCGACGTACTGGTGAAATCCACGCTGATTACCCTCGAACAGGCGATCAATGGTGTTCAGGATATGCGGTATATAGCCACCGATGCCACCAGTGCGGGCGAGGCTACCCTGCGGATTATTTTTGAACCGGGCACCGATCCTAACGTCGCCGTTATCCGGGTGAAAACCAGGGTGGATCAGGTGATGCCGCTTCTGCCCGAACTGGTTCAGCGCGAAGGGGTTATTATTTCGCCTGTTCAGCCCAGTATGCTGATGTACGTCAACCTTTATTCCAGGGATAAGAGTTTTGACGAAAAATTCCTGTTCAACTACGCTACTGTTTAAATGATCCCCGAAATCCAGCGGACTAAAGGGGTTGCCCGGGCGCAGATATTGGGTAGTCGGCGGTATGCCATGCGCGTTTGGCTGAACCCCGAACGCATGAGGGCCTATAGTATCTCCGTGGAAGAAGTGATGAAAGCCATTGGGGAGCAAAGTATTATTGGCCGACCCGGACGGATTGGTCAAAGCTCCGGTATTGCGGCCCAGTCGCTGGAATATGTGCTTACCTACAAAGGCCGGTATAACAAGCCGGAAGAGTATGAAGGGATTATTGTCCGGGCCAATTCGGCCGGCGAAAGCATTCACCTGCGGGATATAGCCAGGGTGGAACTGGGCAGCGAATTCTTCGACATCTATTCCAACCTCGATGGGCATCCGTCGGCAGCCATTGTGTTGCGGCAAAATTATGGCAGTAACGCCAGTGATGTGATTGATGAAGTAAAAGAGAAACTCGAGGTTATGAAAGCCTCTTTTCCTCCGGGTGTAGACTATAAAATCAGCTATGACGTGTCTAACTTCCTGGATGCATCTATCGACCAGGTGATCGATACATTACGGGACGCTTTTCTGCTGGTTGCCCTGGTGGTGTTTGTGTTCCTGGGTGACTGGCGTTCGACGCTGATCCCAATTCTGGCGGTTCCGGTATCGTTGATCGGGGCGTTTTTTGTGATCCAGTTTTTCGGAATTTCCATCAACTTAATCACGCTTTTTGCCCTCGTACTGGCCATTGGTATTGTGGTGGACGATGCCATTGTGGTGGTGGAAGCCGTACACGCCAAAATGGAAGAAGAGCCGCAACTATCCCCCTTTAATGCGGTCAAAAAAGTGCTTGGCGAGATCAGCGGAGCCATTATCGCTATCACCGCAGTGATGGTGTCGGTGTTCCTGCCCATCTCCTTCATGTCGGGGCCGGTCGGTACGTTTTACCGGCAATTCTCGATCACGATGGCCAGTTCCATTGTAATTTCGGCCCTGATCGCTCTGACGCTTACCCCCGTGTTGTGTGCCATGTTGTTGAAAAATCATCATGGGCATCCCCAGAAGAAAAACTTGCTGACCCGCTCGCTCGACAGTTTCAACCGGGGGTTCGATAAACTGACGGGCCGATACGTGGGCTTGTTACGGTTAATCGTCAACCGGCGGTTCATTACGTTCGCCATATTGGTCGGGTTCTGTCTGGGCATCCTGTTCGTGAATAAAGTGCTGCCGGCCGGTTTCATTCCGAACGAAGACCAGAGCACGATTTATGCCATTATCCAGACGCCACCGGGTTCGACCCTGGAAAAAACCAACGAGGTTTCCCAGAGACTTCAGAAAATTTGTAAAGGCGTTCCGGGCATCGAATCGATATCGTCGCTGGCCGGTTACGAGATTATGACCGAAGGCCGGGGGTCTAATGCGGGTACGTGTCTGATCAACCTGAAAACCTGGTC
>JAJAYX010000313.1 GCA_026785985.1 Rudanella sp.
ATCGTAACCCAATTCGCCGAGGCCATAGGTAGCGGCCGATGAAGCATAGACAAGGGGGATCTGATACTCAATACACTTTTGCCAGATTTTCTTGGAGTATTCGACGTTGAGGTGGGCAAAAATGGCGTAATTAAATTCGGTGGTGTCGGTGCGGGCACCAATGTGGAAAATGAACTCGATTTCCTGATAATTATCGGCTAACCAATCAAAAAGTTCTTCGCGGTCAACGCGTTCCTGAATACGTTTACCCGCAAGATTATGCTCTTTTTCGGGGTCCGAAAAATCATCGACGGCGACAATAAAATTGAAATTTTCCGCATTCAACTTATTGATTAAACAACTGCCGATGAATCCGGCAGCCCCCGTGACAACAATCATAGTTCAGTAGTGCTTAAACGTATTTTTGGCTATTTATTTGATTAGGAAGGTCTGATGCGGGCAAAAGTGGCCCAAAGGTAAGAGGATTAGCCACACAAACCTATACCTTATTTAAGGGAAAAATATAACAATTACAAGTTATGCAAACCAAAAAGTTAGTTTAACAAAACGCTATCAGGTAGTTAGCCCATCGTTCGAGTGTATTTTTTTGAGCCACTCCAAAACCGTACCTTTGTATCAGTGAACACCGTTCACTGCATTTGGGCGTTGTCTGGAAAAACCGCCCTTAACAAACCAGAATATGGTCTATATCAGCAGAACAGAACATTTTAATGCAGCGCACCGGCTGTTCAACCCGAACTGGTCTGACGAGAAAAATAAGGAGGTTTTTGGCCCCTGCGCCAACCACAACTGGCACGGTCACAACTTCGAGTTAATCGTAACGGTCAAGGGAGAACCCAACCCGGATACGGGCTTTGTGATTGACCTCAAAGTGCTGGGCGACATCATCAAACGGGAGATTATTGATCAGGTCGATCACAAAAACCTGAACCTCGACGTGCCGTTTATGCAGGGAAAAATGGCGAGTTGTGAGATCTTCATCATGGAAATCTGGACGATCCTTGAGCAGTCACTCGCCCCCGTCACCGAAGCCCGTTTGCACCAGATTCGGTTGTACGAAACGCCGAAAAATTTTGTGGATTATTACGGGGAATGAACTATTACCTAATCGCGGGCGAACGCTCCGGCGACCTTCATGGGGGCAACCTGATCCGCTCCATTCGGCAACACGATCCCCACGCGCACTGCCGCGCCTACGGGGGTGAGCAGATGCAGGAAGCCGGGGCCACCATTGTGCGGCACTACCGCGAAATGGCGTTTATGGGCTTTTTGGAAGTGGCCAAAAACCTCGGCATTATCCGTAAAATTCTGCGCGAGTGCCAGGACGACCTTCTCGCCAACCGCCCCGATGTGCTGGTTCTGATCGACTATTCCGGCTTTAACATGCGGGTGGCTAAGTTTGCCAAAAAACACGGTATCCGGGTGTTCTATTACATCTCGCCCAAAGTTTGGGCCTGGAATCAAAACCGCGCCCTGAACATCAAAGCCCTGATCGACCGGATGTTCGTGATTTTCCCCTTCGAGGTCGATTTCTACAAAAAATTCGACTACGAAGTTGAGTACGTCGGTAACCCGCTGATGGATGCATTGGCCGCTTTCCAGCCTAACCCTGATTTTATACGGCTGATTTGTAATTCGCCATCAGATAGCAGAAACGTTATCGCCCTGCTGCCCGGAAGTCGCCGTCAGGAAGTTACCGCCATGTTGCCCGTTATGTTGGCGGTTTCGCGGCAGTTTCCCGACCATCAGTTTGCGGTCGGAACCGTCAGTAACCTTCCGAAGTCTCTCTACGACAGTCTACTAGCCGATTTTCCTGATGTGATCCGGGTCGATGATGCCGCTTATGACTTGCTTCATGTGTCGGAAGCCGCGCTCGTTACCTCTGGCACGGCCACGCTCGAAACAGCTCTGCTGAATATCCCGGAAGTAGTATTGTATAAAACGACCCGACTGTGGTATCAAATCGCCAGCCGCATTTTGGCCGTGCCCTATCTGTCGCTTGTGAACCTGATTGCGGGCCGGTTGGTGGTTCGCGAACTCATCCACGACTGCACCCCCAACCGGGTTGCCGAGGAACTCCGGGCCATTTTGCCGGGCAGCCCCCGCCGGGAAACCATCCTCCGCGACTACGCCGAAGTTCAGGCAAAAGTGGGCGGCCCCGGTGCCTCCGAACGAGCCGGGAAACGAATGGTTGAATTGGTGAAAGAATACGCAAGCAAATGACAACGATCACTATTCAGCCCATTACTGCCGAAGACACGCTTCTTCTGCGCCATTCAGTTCTTTGGCCCGACAAGCCTTTCGATTATGTGCGGCTTCCCGATGATGAGCAAGGGCAACATGTCGGTGGATTTGTAGAGGGAAAACTCGTGGCCGTAATTTCCCTATTTGTGGACAAACCAACGGCTGTAGCCCGTTTCCGCAAGTTCGCCACGCACCCCAATTTTCAGAATCAGGGCATTGGCACTCAGTTGCTGAATCAGGTGATTGGGCAGGCCCGCCAGGCGGATACCATCGAATTATGGTGCGATGCCCGGCTCACTGCGGGTGCTTTCTATGAGCGGTTCGGGATGCAGGCCGACGGGGCCGTTTTCTATAAAGGCGACATTGCCTACAGTCGTTTTATGATGAAGCTTTGTTAAATTGAATGATGCTGTAAATAGTCCGTTGCGGATATCAATTCTCTATTCGGCTATAGACTTTGAAAGGACAGAAACAGGCTTTCGCATTGGCGGGAATCCCAGTTGCAACGGATTATTTACAGCATCAAATTTAGTGGGCGCCTTTCAAACTTGTTTGGCTGTGGGTGGTTTCCGATAAAAATCTTGGATACGGTGTGCCTTTCCATTGCGGCAAGCGACGCGCAGTTTTAGCACCTTGTCCCCAAATGAGGGCCGGGGCATTCGGGCCGGTTGCACACCGCCGACGGGTTTATTTACCTGTATGAGATTGAGGAAGGGATTCAGGGGTACATCGCCCTGATCGAGCAGGTAGTTGTAGCCCGTTAACCGTCAGCGGGTTATGGTTTCTCCGCCTGTTTGTTGGCCCTGCTTCGCTGGTAAAAGCCCCAGGCTTCGCCGAGGGTCATGTAAGGCACGCCAAGCCGGTGATTGGCGCGGCTAATGGCATACGGTACCCGCCAATGCTGGAGTAGTACCCGCCACCCCTCCCAAATGGAAAAGCCGGGTTGGTAGATGTGCGCCGGTTCGGATCCAACCCCGTTCAATTCCACGATTCGGATGGTTTCGCCCCGTAACAAATGCTCGATTGACCGGCACCGCAAATCGAATCGCCCGTAATGAAACCCGCTGACAGGCAGGCTTATCCGGTCGAAAACCGCTCTTAGTTCGGGGGTGATCAGGTGGTTGCCGTTCAGGAATTTGGTGCCCCGACAGTGATTGCCAATGGGCATCAGGAGCCGGGTTTCGCCTGCCTGCAATACCTCATTCAGCCCGTCGCCGTAGTGTTTTTCGAGGGCTTCCCGTTGCAGTAGGGCGCGTTCGTTCCGGGCCAGCAACCGGGCAATGGACAGCCGCCCGTCGCCCGTTACGCCCAGAAAATCTTTCACCACAATGGAGTATACTGTGCGGGTTGCCTCACCCGGAAAGCGGTAATAAAACACGCCGAGTTCGAGGGGTTCGGCCACGTATTCCTGCACAATCAAGTCCTGCCGGTGTTGGGTCAGATACTGCGTCAGTTCGGCTTGGGAGTCCAGTTTTTCAACCCCAAAACCACGCTCACCCCGGTCGGGTTTAGCAATGATGGGAAACCAGAAATTAGCCAGCATCATCTGGTCTACAATCGCATCGGAGGTGAGGGTAAGGTGCCGAAAAAACAGCGTTTTGGGTTTATATTTCCCCTCGATTTTGTTCAGCACCGTCATTTTCGATTCGCCCCGCATTCCCCCATTTTCGATGCCGGGGTTCGATGCCGAGAAGAAAAACCAGGAGCGGGCTTTCAGCGACAGCCAGCCGTAATACACCAGAACCGGGGTGTAAATAACCCAGAATGGCCAGTATTCCCAACTCCGCAGTTTAATCAGAAATAGGCTGTTTTGGCTCTGCCGGTGCCAGTATGCCGCCAGTGAATCCCAAAATCCGGGTGGTTTAGTTACTTGTGAATCAAGCAATTGCATAACTGGAAATGGGGTAATGATGAGTGCGGCCGGGGTTGCTGAAATCATCGTAAATCAGGGCCGTTTGGGCGTTGGCGCAAACCACGCTCGTCAGGCTTACGGTGGCATACCGGCCCGGTCGGCTCATGCAGATGGCGTTAGCGGGGTCGTGTTGGCCGGCGGTCTTGTGAAAGTGCCAAATGGACTCCACGGTGGGTGCGGGGTGGTGGTTTAGCCAATCTGCAAACCAGTCTTCGCGCACCTGCCGAATGGGGGCCGCGTAAAGCGTTGCCGACGACCAGATGTGGGGTTTTTGCGGGTCTTTTTCGATGGTATAAACCTGCGAGCCATCCCACCGCAGTTCGAGCAGGCGGCTCGTTTCGGCCATCAGGAGCGTGAACGGTTCAAGCCCCGCAAAGTGGTAGTTCTGAACAAATTGATCGAAACAGTTGAACTCAAAAACCGCCAGCACCACCTGCCCCCGGCTGTGCCGATAGGGTGGCATGGGTTGATGCGCGACGAAGGCCCCGTTGAGCAGACAAACCGCCCGGCCAGCCGAAGCAGCAATCCAGCTACCCTGGCTGGCCGGGTCTTTTGGGAAAATAATCGACTGATAGCCAATTATTTCTATGGCTGGCAGACAAGCTGTGGGGCGGCTCAGCTGTTCGTCGCGACTGGAAGTCAATACAAAGTCCCCCTGCCGGGTGGGAAGATACGTGGCCGTACACATGGCATAGGTTGAAAAAAGGCGTACAGAATAATAGGCAAGCTATATGCCAGCCTATATCAGGTAGTATAAATGTTTGATTAAGAGGTGGTTATTGGTTTTCCGATGGTAAATGGCCGGGTGAAAATTCCTGATATGTCGGAAGGGTTGGGAAATATCAGGATTCCTCGATAACACGAGACTGCCGTTTGTAATACGGTGTGGTGTATAATTTACTAAAAATCAGCGGGTTAACTTTTGTTCGTTTGTCTGGTACACTGCTTGCGGACGTTAAACTATCGTTCCTGATTCCATGAAGCAAGTTATACTATGGTTTTACGGGCTTTGTCTGATCGGTTTTCCGGCGATAGGTCAGGTGCGTGTGCGCGGGCAGGTGGTGTCGGGGCGCACGGGCGAGGCCATTCCGTTTGCGTCGGTGGGGGTTCAGAATACCAGTCTCGGCACGGTAGCCGACAGTTTGGGACGGTTCAGTTTGCTCATCGGGAACCCAAGCCAAACCCTGATTGTGCAGTCGATGGGATACGTAACCCAGTTTGTTTCGATGAACCAATCGGCTCGTATCGAATTAAACGACAGTCATTTGCAGTTGAACGAGGTACGGATAAGGGCCGTAAATGCCGCCCACCGGATTATCCGGCAAACGGTTGCCAACCTTCCCCAAAATGACTCGGATCAACTGGCTTCGTACCAGTACGAAGCCTACCACGTTACCACCATGAGCCGTTTGGATGGCTCCCGGAAACCATCGTCCGGTCAGGCTTTGTACGTAAACGAGTCGTACTCGTCGCGGCAGTTCCTGGCTCCCAACCTCAGTCGCGAGGAAATTATTGGCTCCCGCACATCAGGCACTCAAACGACCCTGCTGGCCAGTTTACGCCCACTTTTACAGCCGTTTGGATTTCATAAGCCGCAGATTTTGGTGAAGCCCCCCCTGATGAAGGAGCAGGTGAGCTACCTCAACCCCCTTTCGCTGAACAGCGAAACCGTTTACGATTTTTTCTGGAGCGATACACTCGTCCACACCCCCGGCGACACCACGTTTGTGATCGACTACGAACCCCGGCGTGGACGTGGTTTCGTCGGACTGAAGGGTGTACTGCAAATCCGGTCGGGCAGTTTCGCGCCCGAATACGTGCTGGCCGAACCTGCAGACCCGGCTACCATGCTCCGGTTTCGATTCGAGCAAACGTATCAGTTGGTGCAAGACCACTGGTTTCCGGCTGAGATTCGGTCGGAATGGATCCTCAGCCCCTCGGCCATGACGGGCGTGGGTACGTTGCGGATCGAGTCGCGGAGTTTGCTGACCAACGTGCAACTCAACCCGCCCATTCCTCCCGCAACCTTCGATCAAATCAGTGTGGTGATGCGGCCCGATGCCGCCCGGCAGTCCGACGCATTCTGGCAAACCCACCGGCTCGACTCGCTGACCGCGCCAGAGCAACAGACGTTTGTGCGGCTGGCGGAGCTTCGCGGCTGGCAGCGGTTCAAAACCCGAACCCTGCCCACGCTCGGCGAGTGGGGTTTGGCCGGGATGGTGCCGATGGGCCGTTACCTGAACCTGTCGAGCCAAACGCTTTTAGACGCAAACCTGTATGAAGGCACCCGTCTGACCCTCAACGTGTTGACCAGCCCGGCGTTTTCGTCCGTGCTGCGGTTAGACGGTAAACTCTCGTATGGCACCCGCGACCGGATTGTGAAATACGAAGGCCGGGCGCGGGTGCTGCTTCATTCGGCCAGTCGGATGTACCTCACGGGCGCGTATCGGTTCGATGTATCGGAGCCGGGCAACGTGCAGTTTTTTATCTGGAATAACCCCCAGATTCCCTACGAACTGCTGCGGACGTTTCTGCTGTCGCGGGCCGACAGTTTGCGGCAATGGCGGCTCGAAGGGTCGTTCAGGATGTTCAAACACACCACCGTAACGGTATCGCTGATCGACGAAAGCCGCCGACCAACCTACGCCTATCGGTTCCGCCCCCCCGAATACGAGCATATGCCGATGATGGCGTTTCGCACAACCGATTTTTGTTTAGGGTTCCGCTACGCCTAGAACGAACAGTTCGCGGAGGTGGGGCAGGGGAGCATTGTGGCCCAGGCTCCCTCGCCAGTCTGGTCGGTGCAGGTGATTCGGGGGATAATGAATCGCCTGCTGGGTGGTCAGTACAATTATACCAAACTCAATACCCGCTACGAGCAACTGATTCGGCACCGGCGATTGGGCGAAACCCACCTACAGGCTACAGCGGGGATTTTGTGGGGTAAACTGCCCTACCCGTACCTTTATAACGGGCGCGGGGCAAGGTCGGCGTCGAACGTGATTTGGGTGGCTAACCATTTCCAGACAATGGGTCTCTACGAATTTACTTCCGACCGCTACGCCACCCTATTTGTAACCCACAACTTCCGAACTCTGCTCGGCAAACCCCGCGTGGGCTGGTTTCGGCCCGAACCATCGGTGGTGCAGGGTATTTCGTATGGGGGGCTTCGGTCGCCGGAACAGCACGAGGGTATTCCAATCCGAACGTTGGAACGGGGGTTCTTTGAAAGTGGTTTGCTGGTTGACAACCTCTACCGGCAGCGTGTTCTGAAAGCGGCATATGTGGGTGTTGGGGTGGGTGTCTTTTACCGATGGGGACCAAACGCCAACCCTAACCCAACCGATAACTGGGCGTATCGACTGGTCTGGAATATTGGCTTTTAATTGCTCTGGTCACCTCGGTTTGGTAATGCCCGGCTTTTTCATACTCGATTCAAGCGTTGTGGGGATAATGTCGAGGATAGATAACAACGCAAATAATTCCTATATTTGACTAAGTACGACCGAAGACAGGCCATGAAAACTGTAAAGCCAACAAGCGTTCGGGAATCGAACAACACTGCACGACCGAAAAAGAAGCGGAATTTAGATACCACCACGTTGAAGCCTTTTTTGGGAAAAGCCCGGAAAATATTTGGGATAGAGATATCCATACGGGCGAGGGTAATTTTAGCTTCTGATGAACGAGTTTATAGCTGTCCTACCCGATAGCGGTTTTATCCATACGGCCCATACGAGCGAACGAACGCTGGAGCAAGCACAAGTATTTATCAGCACATAACCAACAAGCAAAATGGCTTTTGCCTGTCCCTGGGGCGATAAACCCAGCACGTGACGCTTCCTCTTTTTGCAGTGAATGGACGCTACC
>JAJAYX010000314.1 GCA_026785985.1 Rudanella sp.
GCCCGACGGGTCGGGGCTGGAATGGATCTCGGCGGGGGGCATGAACAACCCCGTCGAGCTGGCCTTTACCGAAGCCTCCGAACCCATCGGTACCGAAACGTACTTCACCGATCCCCAGGCCGGGCTGCGCGATGCCCTCGTTTACTGGACCGAGGGGGGCGTGTATCCCAAACCCAGCAACCGCATTGCGCAGGATAGCCTGGTCCGCACGGGCGAGCTGATGCCGGTCGTGACGAAATATTCGCGGGTGGCACCGTCGGGCATTGGCCGCTACCGGCATACGGCACTGGGGTCCGATTTCAAGGATAATCTGTTCAGTGCCCAGTTCAATACGCACCGGGTGCTGCGCCATAAGCTCATCCGGGAGGGCGGCTCGTTCCGTACCGAAGACTCCGTATTTTTCTCGACCGACGACGAGGATTTTCACCCCACCGACGTGCTGGAAGATGCCGATGGCAGTTTGCTGGTGGTTGAAACGGGGGGCTGGTTCATTGAGGGCTGCCCGCTTTCGCAGGTATCGAAGGCCGAACTGAAAGGCAGTATTTACCGGGTGCGCCGGAAAGCCGCCACACCCGCCACCGACCCCACCGGCAACCGCATTGACTGGGCAAATTTACCCGCACCGCAGGCCGTTGGCTACCTGACCGATACCAGACCCACCGTGCGCGACCGGGCCGCAGAACGACTTGTTGACCTCGGTGCGGCTTCGGTGGGGCCGCTGACCAGCGCGGTGAAGCAGTCGAAAAACACCGATGCACGCACAAAGGCCGTTTTCGCGCTATACCGCATTGGTACGGCTCCCGCGCTGGCGGGGGTTCGGGCGGGGCTGACCGATGCTGATATACAGGTGCGCGTGGCAGCGGCCCGTGCGGTAGGGCTGGCGCGGGATACTGCGGCCATGCCCACTCTGATACAAATGCTGGGCAACCGCGACCTAAGCACCCGCCGACAGGCCGCTACGGCCCTGGGTCAGTTGGGCATGGCCAAAGCGGTTCCGGCCCTACTGTCGGCAACGGCCAAAAACGAAGATCGCTTCGTGCGGCACGCCCTGATTTATTCGCTTATTACGCTGAACCAGCCCCAGCCCGTGGCGGCTGCGCTGACGAACCGATACGTCGGGCCGCCCTCACCGTTGATGCACGAAGCGGCCCTGATTGCCCTCGACCAGATGCGCCCCTCACCCCTGCGGGCGGGTCAGTTAACAGCCTTTCTCAACAGCCCAAACAAAGACCTGCAACGTACCGCCCTATGGGTGGCGTCGCACCATGCCAACTGGTCGGGCGAGATGGCCACGTTCCTGAAAAAACGGTTCTCGGGGCCACCCCTCACCCCCGATGATGAGCAACTGTTTGGTGATATGCTGGTGGCGTTTAGTGAAGATGTGCCGATGCAGCAATTCATGGCCGATCAGCTCAAAACAGCCCCGGCTGCCCGGAAACTGTTTTTGCTGAACACGATGGCCCGTTTCCCGAAAGAAAAACTGCCCGCAAACTGGGTGGACGGTATCGGGCAGCAGTTGGTATCGGCTGGCGACCCGGCGGTACAGACCCGCGCTCTCGAACTGGCCGGCCTGCGCAACCTCACCGCATTGACGGACCAACTCCGGCAGGTAGCTGATAACCCGAAACTGCCCGCGTCGCTGCGAATAGGTGCCGTCGGCATCTTGCTCAAAACCCAGTCCACCTTCTCCGAGCCGCACTTCACGTACCTGTATGCCCAGCTTACTACCGGGGCCGACGCACCCCTCCGCCAACAGGCCGCAACGGTTCTGGCGCAGGGAAAACTGACGGATGGGCAACTACTGACACTGGCGCAGGGCTATCTGCCCAACGCCGATCCGTTCATTCTGCCGCGCTTAGTACCGGTCTTCAAAGGCAAACACCCGACATCCATCGGCCTGACTCTGGCCAATACGCTGACCAATTCGCCGGGATTGGAGAGTTTTTCGGAAGAAAGCATAACCGCACTTTTTACCGATTACCCCGCCGAGGTGAAACCTGCCGTTGCGAAGCTGACCACGAAACTGGCCGGGTTGCAATCCGGGCGATTGCAGCGGCTGAACGAACTCGAAAGCCTGATTTCGGGGGCCGATCTGGAACGGGGCCGGGTGCTATACTACGGCAAAGCCATCTGCTCGACCTGCCACCGGGTGGGGGCCGAAGGCGGCAAATTCGGGCCGGACCTGACCTCGATTCAAAAGGACCGGTCGGCCCACGACCTGCTCGAAGCCATTGTCTATCCGAGTGTCAGTTTCGTGCGGGAGTACGAAACATACCGCGTCAAAACCAAAACCGGCGAACATACGGGCATCATCCAGGAACAAAGCCCCTCGGTTATCGTGCTGGGTACGTCGCAGACCAGTTCGGTACGAATTCCACGGGCCGACATCCTCTCGATGGAGATGCAGCCGGTGTCGATGATGCCGCAGGGACTGGATCAGTTAATGACCAAACAGGAGATGGCCGATTTGCTGGCCTTTTTGCTGGGGCAGGATCAGGATCCCGAAACTGACCAGGCCATCTTACGCTAACGCTCTTCCTATTCTCTCTTATGCATCGTCGCACGTTTGTCAGAAATACGCTTACCGCCGGAGCCGCAGTAATGGCCAGCATGGATGCCGTTAGGGCAAGTCCTGCTGAAAAGACTCCCCCCTTTAAAACCAAGTTTTCGCCCGAATTCGGGATTTTCAAAGGACTGGCCCCCACCGATCCGGTTGATGAAGTCAAATGGGGCTACGATCAGGGATTTCGTGCCTGGGAAAATACGATGCTCCGCAGTCGACCCGTGGCCGAGCAGGAGCGCATCAGCCAGGCCGTACAGCGTCTGGGGATGGAGTTCGGGCAGTTTGTAGGAACGATCACCTTCGAAGACATAACGTTTGCTGGACGTGATACCAGTCTGCGCGACGCGGTACTGGCCGACGTACGAGCCTCGGTAGAAGTAGCCAAGCGAATGAATACCAAATATATTCATAATGTGCTGGGAGTCGCTGACCCGCGTCTGCCCTGGGATTTTCAGCTGGCCAACGCAATCGATCTGCTCAAGCGCATTGCCGACATCTACGAACCACACGGTCTGGTGATGGTCATGGAGTCCATGAACCATAGAGTTGACCACCCCAATATGTTTTTGCACACGATCCCGCAGGCCTACGCGCTGGCTAAGGCGGTGGGCAGTCCGAGCGTGAAGGTGCTCTTCGATTTTTACCACGTACAGGTGCAGGAAGGTCACCTGCTGCCCACCCTCGACTACGCCTGGGATGAAATCGCCTACATTCAGGTCGGCGACACGCCGGGCCGCAAAGAGCCCACTTACGGTGAAATCAACTACCCCAACGTCATCAAGCATATTTATGACAAAGGCTACCGGGGTTTTGTGGGGATGGAACACGGCCTGAGTCAGCCCGGTAAGGCAGGTGCCGAGCTCGCGCTGAAAGCCTACCGAACTATTGATGTTTCGTAAAGTATGACACCCGAAACCAGACATTCCAGCTTGAACATACACCGCCCGGAGGCTGTGCAAACCCTGCTGA
>JAJAYX010000315.1 GCA_026785985.1 Rudanella sp.
AATCGTTCGGTATGAAACTCACAACCGAGCGAATCGAACTCATCAATCATCTTTACAACACCCAAACCCAGGTCAGCATCATCGACCTGACCGATGCCGACAACCGGCCAACGGGTACGCGGGTGCTGGTCGATATTCCTGTTTAAACCTGGAACGGGTTCTAAATAAGGCGCACGTTATTTTCGCTACTGTTGGGCTGAAACGTGTGGGTCATTTAGAACCCGTTCCTTACAGGTTTTCGACGTTAATTATTTCGGCACGTATTCATAAAAATCTTTCTGGCCCGGTCCCGAAAAGCCGCCCAATCCGATGTAGGCTTTTGATTTCAGTGTTAGGGCAATAGGATAAAAACGCCCCTTCTTTGTGTCGTCTTCGCTGGCTAAATCGCTTTTCTTGGCCCAGGTATTGTCGGCAGGATTATACTGATAGACCGTGTTCGAGATGGAGTTACTGTTGCCAGTGCGGCCCCCCGCCACCATGCCAACCGCGCCAAAATCGAACCCCCGCGCCCGGGCGTTCGCATCGGGAAAATCAGCTTTTTGGGTCCACTTGTCGTTAGTGGGGTCATATTCGTAGAAGTCCCTTAGTTTGGCTACGGTCTGGTCTTCACCTGCACCCAGATAGCCTTTTCCGTTCAGGGCAAATCCAAACGCCCGGCACCGGGCCGTGCCTGCTACCTGCGCTTTGGTTGTCCATTTGTCGGTAACGGGGTCATACTCATAAAAATCACTGGTTACCGTTGCCGCAGAAAACGGGTCGGTGTTGCCGGTACCCACATAGCCTTTGTTGCCAATGACAAACGAAACAGGCTGGTCGCGGCCACTCCCTTTAAAACTTGACTTCTCAGTCCATTTGTCAGTAGCGGGGTCATACTGGTAAAAATCGACGTAGGTCGCCCCCTTCGTATTGGCATCGTAATTACTGCCGAGGCCCACGTAAATTTTGCCGCCAATAGCAAACGAGATAGCGTTGGCCCGGCCCACTCCGGGAAAATCGGCCTTCTTCGTCCATTTCGCCGTGGCCGGGTCATACTCATTCCAGTCGTTGGTTACGCTGTTATTGTGGGAACTTGGCCCATTGTAGCCTAAGCCAACGTAGAGTTTATCGTCGGCAGTGGCGGCAACGGCACAAACGCGCGGGCCGGTAAACGCGCTCAGGGCTTTCCAGCCATCGGGAATATAGGCTGTTACGGTGGGGGTGACTGGCACCGGAGTTGGTGTTGGCGTCGGCGCGGGAGTCGGCGTACTGTTATCTGGTGAGCTGCAGGAAACCAGCAGGCTCAGGGCAAGGGTACTCATAAGTAGGGCTTTCATTATTTTTTCCAGTTTAAGTGATTGATTGTCAAGCCAATTTTCCGGCCTTCGGTAAGGCCCGTTTCGTTATCCTGTTGCGTGTGAATACCGCCCAAAAACCGGGACAGTGCGGCTTCGTCGGCAATAGCCTGGAAGTTCTCGTAGGTGCGAACCGGGTAATCGATGTTACGAATGTCATCGCGGGGGCGGCCCAGATGTGAGGTATCCGTGAGCCGAAACGATAGGCCATACAGGTCTTCCAGTACCGCAGTAGCGGCTGCGGCCTGCACCGAATGGCCCGAATAGAAAGCCGGAAACGGTGGTTCAGGCCAAAACTGCTCCCAGTTTTTGTCAATCGTGGCCTGCACATAACTGGATGGGCGTTCGCAGTGGTAGGTATATTTCGCTTTCCAGCAATTCACAAAGGCATCGGCAACGGCCATGCCCACGCGGGCGTAGGTCTCGGCAGCTTTGAACAGGTCGGGCTGGGCTGTTTGAACCGTAATATTGGCTAAACTGTACGAATGGCCTGGCGGGGTGAAGGTTTCCGAGGGATCGTCGCCCCACCAGGCTGCGATCTCTTTCTCGGCCTGGGTCAGGGTTCCATTTTTTTCGTAAACGGCCAGGCATTGTTTGTAATAAGCTGAATTTGAATCAGTTGAATACGGTAACATTGGTGGCACGGGCAGCACATTGTTGGGCTTGGCAAAAGTTCGGTGCTGCCCCCAATATGGGTGCAGGGGCAGTTTCGAGGCTGATTGCCCTTTGGTTGGCGGAACCCAGTTACCCACGGCAGTTGGGAAAACGTAGGCCCCATCGAAGTTATTTAGGTAGCCCTGATAGCCCCCATCCGTTTTCGACCACTCGAACAGGGCATTGGCAACAGCCCGTCCATACCGCACCGACCGATCAACTACGTCGGGCGACTGACCAGTGCTGTACTGCGTCTGAATCTGGTATTCGAGCGAGTCAATACTGTACTGCCTAAACTTGTCGGCATAGTCGTAGAGATTATGGAGCATGGTAGCCTGCCCGGCGTTCATGGCCAGCATCCAGTTGTAGGTTTGGCCGTTTTCGGGTTTGGGCAGCGTGTTTAAATCGCTCAGTTGCCCGGCCAGTGAGCGGTGTTTGTCGCTGCCATTCACCACGCTTTCATACATCGTCAGGCCCATAAACCCCAATACCCGCGAGCCGTAGGTGGGCGTATTGGCAGTAAGTTTGGTCATTGTTTTGAGTGTCATCTGCCCCCACAGCACGGTGGGTTCGGCAGGCAGCACAACGGGCGTAGGCGAGTCGTTTGGGGGTTGGCAAGCCTGAGCAACCAGTAGCCCGACAAGCCCCGCCCAGCCGGTGATTTTTTTGAGGATAGATAACGGCATTGGCATGGCTTGCAAGGGTGAAAAAAGGTGTTTTACTGATTTCTAGCGTCTCGACTATTTGTTGCTACCGAACAAGACCTCGAAAAAGCGACGACTCAGGACAATGCCGACGAGTTTTTGACTCCGCAAGAATTAGACTACTGCCTGACTCTCAAATGAAACAAGGTGATAGTTGGCTGGTTGATTTTGACCCAAGCGTATTGCGAAGGCTTTCCGTGATGTAGCAGCCATACAACCCAAAAAAACAGTGTGGATAGAAGCGCGGTCTGGTTGGGTCGGTTGCTTTTGGGGTTCCCACCCGGTGTGGCAGGCGGGAACCCCGAAAACTTACTGCTTGAAAGTATATACGTCTTCTTTGGTATTACCAGAGTAGGTGTTAGACGTTAGCGTTATAGAATCCCCCGTTCGGTAGGCAATACCATAGCCACCACTGTTTGAGACGACGCAGTTGGTCATTACTCCCCGACCAACATCACTACAACCGTTACCAAAGATGATGGCCGCTTTATAGTTTGCACCACAAGCAATGTTCACGCTACCAGCACCGTCAATTGTACAGTATTTGAAACTGGTTTCGATGTTGCCATTTTCTAAGGCGAGACCCTTCCAAACACCTTTTATCCCAGCAATGTAGGCGACTAATTTGACGGGTTCGGCGGCAGTGCCGACAACAACTAATGCCCCGTTTTTATTGCTTGAACCGTATGACAGTGAAATGCCAGAGTCGGTGGTGAAC
>JAJAYX010000316.1 GCA_026785985.1 Rudanella sp.
GCCCCATTCTGATTGAAGAGCTAGAGGTTCCTCCATACACGGCACAAGGCAAAAACCCAACCTGCGTAGGTACTACGCCCCAGTCGAATGGGGAGATTACCCTGCTCAATTTAGGTGTTGACCCTACGGTATATTTCTACCAGGTGTCGGCGGGAAGCAGTTTCTCAGCCTCGACAGCAGTACCAGCCATACCTACTGTAGTACCTGCCAACGGGATCGTAAGAACAGGTCTTGCCAACGGAACCTACACGATTCGGGTATGGGTATTGGTGGATGGTCAGCCAAGTTGCCCACGCGATGTAACAGTCACCCTGACGGCCAACTGTGCTTGCCCTGAAGAAGTATGTGTGCCGATACTAATCAGAAAAGTAACCCGGGTTACCGGCTATTAGGCCAAACTGTAACTCCGTCAACAATGCAAAAAGCCCGACCATCACTGGACGGGCTTTTTGCGTTGTGCGGCCAGGACCCCGACCTGACCGCACACGGGTTGGTGGTCGTTACCCGACTGGCATCGTCGTTATCGATCAGCACTTCGGGGGTGCTACCGTCCAGCAGCGGGTCGGAGGCTTTTTTAGTAATCCAATACTGGGTGTGCCGGTCACTATTACAAAACTCCCCGGAGTTTTGGGGCAATGAGGGCTAAAAAGCCAAAAGCAGACCTATCTTTGCCAAACCGTTTGCCCCTGTTCCAACCACTATGCAATCGCTCAGTACGCGCCACTTGCTGGGAATCAAAGACCTGACCGAATCGGATATTCACCTTATTTTAGATACGGCCAAGGAGTTTAAAGAGGTTATCAATCGCCCCATTAAAAAAGTCCCTTCACTCCGCGATATTACCATTGCCAACGTCTTTTTTGAGAACTCGACCCGCACTCGCCTGTCGTTTGAACTGGCCGAAAAACGATTGTCTGCCGACGTAGTAAATTTCTCGGCATCAGGCAGTTCCGTAAAAAAGGGAGAAACTTTATTAGATACGGTCAACAATATTCTGGCCATGAAAGTGGATATGATCGTGATGCGCCACAGCAGCCCCGGTGCTCCGCATTTTCTGGCCAAACACATACCCGCTAACGTGGTCAACGCGGGCGACGGCACTCACGAACACCCCACGCAAGCTCTGTTAGACTCCTTTTCGATTCGCCAGAAACTGGGCGATGTAGCCGGGAAACGGGTGGCTATCATCGGCGATATTACGCACTCGCGGGTGGCCCTGTCCAATATTTTTTGTTTGCAAAAACAAGGGGCCGAAGTTATGGTGTGCGGCCCGGCCACGCTCATCCCCAAACACATCGACGCATTGGGTGTGCGGGTCAGTCACGATGTGCGCGAGGCCCTGAACTGGTGCGATGTGGCCAACGTGTTGCGGATTCAGTTGGAGCGGCAACAGATCAAATATTTCCCGTCGCTACGGGAATACTCCCTCTATTTTGGTATCTCTAAACAGATGCTCGATGAACTCGACCGGCCCATCGTACTGATGCACCCCGGCCCCATCAACCGGGGTGTCGAACTAACCTCCGATGCCGCCGACTCACCCCACAGCATCATTCTCGATCAGGTCGAAAACGGCGTGGCCGTCCGAATGGCGGTGTTGTATTTGCTGGCGCAGCTTTGAAGAGTGAACGACAGCCCACTCATCGTTCACCCCTACTTCGTCAACTCCCGAAAAACCCCTTCCAAACTCCCTTCCTGCTGCCGCAGACCAACGAGAGTAAGGTTATTATCAGCGGAAAGGCGGAAAATGGCGGCTCTGAGATCGGTGGCTGCGTTGGCGGTGATGCGGTATTGTCCCGGCAGAATGCGCTCCACGGTTTGCACACCGGGTAAGCTTGATAATACCTGGGCATCAGCTAAATCGGTTTCAAATTCGGCCACCACGGCAATGATCCCATCGGCCTGGGCGCGAAGTTGACTCAGGGGACTGTCGGCCACGATTTGACCCCGGTTGATGATGATGACCCGGTCGCAGAGGGCCTCCACCTCCTGCATGATGTGGGTGGAGAACAGCACCGTTTTGTTTCGTCCGGCCTCCCGAATCACCTGTCTGATTTCGGTTAACTGATTGGGATCCAGGCCCGTTGTGGGTTCATCCAAGATCAGAACGGGCGGGTTGTGCAGCAGAGCCTGGGCAAGACCAACGCGCTGCCGATAGCCTTTGGACAGTTGCCCGATTCGTTTGTGCTGTTCCTGCCCCAGACCAACCCGCTCAATCACCTCAGCAACCCCAACCCCTAAACCCTTGCCTCCCATTCCATGCAGCGAACCGGCAAACCGGAGGTATTCCTTCACGTATAAATCAAGGTAAAGCGGGTTGTGTTCGGGCAGGTAGCCTACGCTTCGCCGAACGTCCATTGGGGCAGTCCGAACGTCGAACCCGTTCACCACAACGGTGCCTTCGGTGGGAGACAGGTAGCCCGTTGCCATTTTCATGGTCGTGGATTTTCCGGCCCCGTTCGGTCCCAAAAACCCGACAATCTGCCCCGGCTCCACCGTAAACGAGATTTGGTCAACGGCCTTCTGACCGGATTCGTACTGCTTGGTTAGTTGCTCAACACGAATGGACATGGTTCGGGGTATTGGAACATGGGACGCTAAATAATCCAACGTCTAATATCAACCATCCAACGTTCACTATCCAAAAACTATTTCTATTTTTAGCCTTTAAAGCGTTTAAATCCCACTTTTCAGTTTCTAAACCGCCACCTACATAGCAGGCCCCTACACAATGAGCAACTCTCTATTCCGTAAGAAAACCGTAACACAAATCCTGAGTGATGCTGCCGAAGGCGAGTCATCCAAATTAGTTAAAACACTGGGGGTTCGCGATTTGACCTCGTTCGGTATTGCGGCCATCATCGGGGCCGGTATTTTCAGTACCATCGGGTTAGCCAGCTACAACGGCGGCCCGGCCGTGTCGATGCTGTTTGTGTTCACGGCTATTGCCTGCGTGTTCACCGCTCTCAGCTACGCCCAGTTTGCCAGCACCGTACCCGTCAGCGGCAGTGCCTATACCTATGCGTATGTGGCCTTTGGTGAGTTGTTTGCCTGGGTAATCGGCTGGGCCTTGATTCTGGAATATGTCGTGAGCAACATGGTAGTAGCCATCTCATGGTCGGAGTATTTTACGTCCATGCTGAGTGGATTTGGGATCACGTTCCCCAGGTATTTTGCTACTGATTACGGGTCAGCGTCGCGCGCTTACGATCTCGTGCAGCAAACCCGGCAGACTGGAACCGCCCTCACAACCCTACCCGAAAACACCCGCGTTTTGGCCGATGCCTTTGCCAACGCGCCCCAGATTGGCGGCCTTCATATCATTGCCAACCTGCCCGCCGGTGCCGTTACGGTGCTGATCACGGCCTTAGTTTATATCGGTATCAAAGAATCACGCACGGCCAGTAATATTCTGGTTGTGTTGAAGTTAGCCGTTATCGCCCTGGTTATTGGTGTGGGTGCGTTCTACGTGAAACCCGCCAACTGGTCGCCGTTTGCACCGAATGGGGTGGCAGGTGTGTTGAGTGGTGTGGCTTCGGTGTTCTTCGCGTTCATTGGGTTCGACTCCATCTCGACAACCGCCGAGGAGTGCAAAAATCCCCAACGCGATCTGCCCCGCGCCATGCTCTATTGCCTGGCGATCTGCACCGTTTTATACGTATTGATCACGCTCGTGCTGACGGGCATGGTGAATTACAAAGAGCTGGGCGTGAGCGATCCGCTGGCGTATGTGTTCCAGAAAGTAGGATTGGATTTTGTGGCCGGGGTTATTTCGGTGAGTGCGGTGGTGGCCATCACGAGTGCGTTGCTGGTGTATCAACTGGGTCAGCCGCGCATCTGGATGACCATGAGCCGCGACGGTCTGATCTGGAAACGGTTCTCTAAAATTCACCCCAAATACAAAACGCCTTCGTTTGCAACCATTGTCACGGGTTTTTTGGTGGCCATTCCGTCGCTGTTCATGGATTTGAAATTCTTTGTGGACTTAACGAGCGTCGGGACGTTTTTTGCCTTTATCATGGTCTGCGCGGTGATTTTGTTTTTAGACGCGAAGGGGCTAACGGCTCAATCGAAGTTCAAAGTGCCGTATATCAATGGCAAATACATTATTGGAGCAGTGCTATTGGTGGTGTTAGCCTATGCCATTATGGGTACGACCTTCCTGCAGACACTGGGCGAAAAACCCCTGCTGATTGTGTTCTGGCTGGTTTGGGCGGTGTTGGCGGTGCAGGGTTTCCGGTATAATTTCTCGCTGTTACCCGTTATCGGTGTGCTCACTAACCTCTACCTGATGACTGAACTCGGTGCAAGCAACTGGCAGATTTTCGGCATTTGGCTGGTTCTCGGACTGATTGTTTATTTCTCCTATGGCTACCGGAAAAGCAAGCTGGCTGGCCCAGCCGTTTAAACAGATTCGGGCGATTGGTTAGTGAAAACAACAGCAAAAGTACGGGGTGATGCCGTTTTAGTGAAGCCAAAGAACGATGAAAATGATGTCTGCATAGACGCCCCGATCGTTCTAAACAAGATGACATCTCCGTACCTTTGCTCCATGAATTCAACCATCGAGTATCATCTCAACACCATTCCATCGCCTTGCTTCGTGCTCGAAGAAGGCAAACTCCGCCAGAATCTCCAACTGATCGACTCGGTGCAGAAGGCCGCCGGGGTTACGATTATCCTGGCGCTCAAAGGCTTTTCCATGTTCAGCGTGTTTCCGCTCGTGCATGAATACCTGAGCGGGGCCACAGCCTCGTCGCTGAACGAAATCAAACTCGTGAACGAATACATGGGCGTGCCAGCCCACGCCTATATCCCCGC
>JAJAYX010000317.1 GCA_026785985.1 Rudanella sp.
GCTTGACATTCGATGCGAACAAGCAAGTGATAGTGGCCTCGGAGCTGAAAATCATTGACCCCACTACCCCCGATGACAGCCTGACCAAGGCTGTGGTAACGCGCTGGCAGGGTATTGCCGACCAAAGTTTTCGGAGTCTTGGCTTTGACCCCAACGAGGTGGTGGCCGTGGCCAAAGAACCCTGGGATGGGCGCGAATCAGCGGTACGATACCACCCTACGCTCATGACCGAGGCCATTGCCAAAGCCATGCGAGCGGCCTATCCAACCGCCGATGTAGCCCTGTTCAATGGCGGGTCAATCCGAATCGACGATGTGGTTCAGGGCAACATTACCCAATATGACATTGTCAGGATATTGCCTTTCGGCGGGGGCATACAGCGAGCGGCCATGACGGGCAGACTGTTGCAACAACTGCTCACCGCCGGTCGGCTCAACGTGGGGCGGGGAGGGTATCTGCAAACAGATGGTGCCACCTACAACGAGGAAGCCCAAGCCTGGCTCATCAACGGCAAACCCCTGCTCACCGACCGCGACTACGAGGTAGCTATCACCGACTTCCTGATGACCGGCAAGGAATTTGGTATGAGCTATTTAACACCCGCCAACGGAGGGGTAAAAACAACCGTTAATCCACCCGCAGGCGACCCCCGGACAGACATTCGGAAAGTGCTGATCGGGTATCTGAAGAAGTGAACTCAACTAAACGCCAGCCTGAATTCTGTTCCGTTCCCCTGCTCCGAGTGGACGCTGATCTGGCAGGCAATAGCCCGAGCCAGATCACGGATGAGGTGCAGCCCAAGGCCGCTTTTGCTACTGATGGCCGCATCGTTTGTGTAAAGGGATTTCAGTTGATCCTCCGACACACCGGGACCGTTGTCGGTAATGGTCAGGAATACCCGTCCATTGTCGGGCCGGGCCTGCCATTGAATGTGCGCATCGGGCCTGTTTTTTAGGGCATGGATGGCGTTGCTGGTCAGGTTTTGCATGATGGTGCGGAGGTAGTCCTCGTCGGTGGCCACGTGCAGGCCGTCGGGTGCGTCGAAGCTCAACCGCACGCTGGGTACGCTCGCAAAAAGCCGTTGCATCGCGTCGAACAGAGTGGCAACGGGAATCATTTTTACGTCGGGCTTGAACTGTTGCATCTGCCCCTTGCTCCAGAGCAGCATCGACTCCATTGTGGCGAGGAGTCCCTCGGCGGCATCGGTGATGTTTTGCTGATGGCGGGCCACTTGGTCGGGGGGTAACAGGTCGGGGCTTTCACGCTGAAGATGCAGAAAGCTAATCAGGTTGGCCACCGGGCTGCGGAGGTCATGGCTCAGAATGGCAAAGAACCGGGCCTTTACCTGATTGGCTTCGTCGAGTTCCTGATTCAGGTGAAGCAGGGTCGTGTTGGTTTGTTTTCGTGTCCGGTTCTGCCAGTAAAGCAGGCCCCCAATTACCAGCAACAACCCAACACCCACCAGCAGGGCGATTTGCTGGCGTTGTTGTGCGACCATGGCCAGCCGATTGATTTCGAGTTGTTTGTCGCGGAGTTCAATTTCGCGTTGACCTTCCAGACCGGCAATCTTATTTTTACTTTCCTGCGAATACAGCGAATCCTGCACGGCCTGATACGCTCTGAAATTCAGATAAGCCCCTTTGTAATCGCCGGTCAGGGCCTTCAATTCGGCCAGATTGCCTCTAAAATAGGCCTGATCGCCCACTTCGCCCTTGTCGGCACTGAGCCGGATGGCCGCGTTGAGGTATTGGCCAGCGAGTCGCAGCCGCGCCCCCCGGTCGGTGGGCTGAATCGGAATCGTGTTCAACGAATCATACCGCACTACATCAAGGTAAGCCGTACCGAGGTTGGCGAGGTTGCTAACCGCGTCGAGATGCCGGGGGTTGATGCTATCCCAGAGTTGTTTGGCCTTCAGCGCATAGTCGATTTTCTGGCGGTAATCGTTGTACATGGCAACAGACAGGTTACCATAGGTTTTGGCCAATCCTTCGGGGTTGCCCACTTTTTGGTGTTCGGCTAAAGCCATCATACCATACTGCCTTGCCTTAGGGTAGTTTTTCATCTGCGTATAGAGAGCGGCCATACTGGTCAGGGCAGCCGCCAGTTCACGCTGAGCGTTGATGTCGGGGTTGTGTTGTTGTTGCCTGATTGCCAGTGCTCGCTGGCCAAACTGGAGGGCTTTGGGGTAGTTTTGCTGAATTCGATAGATTCCGGATAGATTGTCGAGACTGATGCCGATGAGGTAATTTTCGTGGGCAGCTTCGGCGGCTTTCAGCCCCTCAAAATAGTAGCGCGTGGCAGCCGGGTAGTTCGACCGGATATTTTGTTCGGCTACACCGAGGTTGTTAAGCGTACTGGCTAAGTTCCAGGTGTCACCGAGGGTTTTATAGACTGCAACTGCTTTCAGGTTGTAATACCGGCAAGAGTCGTAATTACCCTTATCGCTATAGGCGCTGGCCATCGAGGCATTAAAAACCCCGATACCCCGTTGCCATTTCATGCGGGTTACGTGTTGCAGCCCCAACCGGCTGTAATGCAGGGCCTGGTCGATATTGGAAAAAAACCATTCCTCAGCAATGACACGGTAGAGCCGACCCTTCACCGTATCGTTGGCGGCTTTGGGGAGTTCGGCCACCAGCGAGTCGATGAGGGCGCGGCCCTGCTTTTGTGCCAGGGCAGGGGCAACGAGAAAAAGCGAGAGGAGGAGAAGGAGTCCACGCATGGCAGGTAGGTAGGTAGGTTGACTGTACAACGGACGGGGCCGCCCGCGCGGGGCCACTCCGTTAGGCCGTAAGTTTACCGGTACGGGTTTATTCCATCCAGACCAGCCCGGTAGCTGCGCCCAATGGGCAACGTAAACTGCTGTACATGAAGTTGCTGCGTTTCAATTCGATCAATGTAATGCCGCTGCACGGCGTAACTACGATGAATACGTAGAAACGACTGGAACGGTTTGTTCTGCAACAGATTCCCGATAGACGATAGCACAGTGTACTGATGGGTGGCAGTAACGATGCGGGTATAGTCTTTCAACCCCTCCAGATACACAATGTCGTGCAGGTTCAGTTTGATCTGCTGATGACCGTCTTTGATAAAAATGGTGTCGGCACCCAAACTCAGATCGAACAACTGAGCTTTTCGAGTCAAGTCGAAAAAGGCCTCAATACGGGTCATGGTGTGGTCGAACCGTTCGCGCCGGAGGGGTTTCACCAAATAATCGAACGCATCAACCGCGAAACTCTCGACGGCATAGTCGGGGTAGGCCGTAATGAACACGCATACCGGCACCTGCAGTAGCCTGGCCCGGAGTTCCAGACCGCTTAGGTCGGGCATATCAACGTCGAGCAGCAACACATCGACCGGCTGGTTTTGCAGAACAGACAGGGCGTCGATAGCCGACGAAAACACACCCGCGATGTTGAGCAACGGGTATTGCCGGGCGTGGGCCAGAACCGTCAGCCGGTCAATCTCGTTGTCATCGACAATAATACAGGAAAGAGAATTAGGGGGCATCTTCTTACCAAATAGTCAGCAACCCAAATATATGGCCTTTTCAGGTTACAAATCAACCGCTTACTCAATTTGATTGGTTATTCGTCTATTCAAACGGTCGTTGGTCGAGGGAGTATTGCGGGCGCGGGCCAATCCCGCCAATTTCGGCCTATCAACGTCTATTTTGATATGAGACAGCTATTATTTATACTACTGCTGGCGGGTTGTAGCAGCCCGGCCAACGACCCACAACCCGGCACCACCCCCGACCCAAATCCAATCCCCGGTGGTGTGGCAACGGTACTCGGTAACGGGCAACCGGGTGTAATTGGCCTGACTGGAATAACGGCCTGGGACAACCTGTCGGCTATTGAAAAGAGCAAGGTGAAAGGCTGGAACAGCCTGTTTGTTCATGCCTCAGTTGGGGGAGACCTGGAGGACGGGAGCCAAAATAACGGGGTCAAGTTTGAGTTTTACGACGGTGAAAAACTGAACGAAGGGCCAAACGGAGCCGACTGGAATTCGATTAACAACGGCAACAACATCTCGAATGGAGAACCAGACAAAAAGATGGCCGCTTTCAAACGCGAGGCTCTTCAGCAAAAGGATAAACTCCAGATCGCGATTTTTAAATTTGGCTACGCCGACATCACCGATGGCAACCTGGAATTGGCCAAAACGGGGTACAAACAGATGATTGACGAGTTGCGGGCGGGCGGTATCAAACGATTTGTGCATATCACCCCACCCCTGATTTACATTGTGACGAAAGACGATGGCAATGCAGCCAAAATGAAGGTGGGGCAGTGGA
>JAJAYX010000318.1 GCA_026785985.1 Rudanella sp.
GTCGAGCATATCCCGCCGATCCTGCCGATCCATGCCATCAGGGTCGCGGAGGTAAAGCACGGGGTCTTCGCCCTTGCTGAACTGCACACCCTGATGAATAGAATCCAGAAACCCATTCGACCACAGCTTAGAATAAACGCCTTGACCGTTGCCAATGCCCCGCGAGAGCAAAACGGTGAAGTTGGGCAGGTTTTTGTTCTCGTTCCCCAGTCCATAGCTCAACCATGACCCCATGCTGGGGCGGTTGCCCTGCTGCGAACCCGTCTGCAAAAACGTGAGAGCCGGGTCGTGATTGATGGCTTCCGTAAACATGGATTTCACGATGCAGAGGTCGTCCACGATCCCGGCGGTGTACGGAAACAAATCGCTCACCCAGGCTCTTGACTGGCCGTATTGCTTGAAATCGACAAACGAACCCACCATCGGAAACTCCTTTTGGTTGGCGGTCATGCCCGTCAGTCGCTGCGTACCGCGTACAGAGGGCGGTAATTCCTGCCCCATCATTTCCCGCAGCTTGGGCTTATAATCGAATAATTCCTGTTGCGAGGGCGCTCCATTCTGGAACAGATAGATAACTCGTTTTGCTTTGGGGGCAAAATGGGGAATGCCGGGCGCCAATCCGTCTTCGTCAGCCCCGTTTCTGCTAAATAGATCGGGGATTAGCAACGACCCTAAAGCCGCGCTACCCAAACCCAAACTGAGCCGGGACAAAAACCGACGGCGGTTAAAATTCAGGCCGTGTTCGAGAATTTCTTTTTCCATTGTGGTCAGGACTTCATTATCGTTTCTTCCAGATTATAAATCGTCGTGACAACCCGCATCAGGGCGGTTAATTGAGTGCGGTCGATGCGGGCTGGAATGGGGTATTCGCCCACGGCCAGCGACTTGTCAACACTCGCTTTGGTGAGTTTTTTTAGCTCCTTGTCGTAATAAGCACTCAGGATTGAGATCTCTTTTTCGCTTGGCTTTCGGCTCACAATCAGCCGAAACGCTTTGTTGATTTTGTCGGTTGTTCCACTTTTTTCCTGCAAAAGTCTGGCCGCCAACACCCGCGAGGCTTCCAGCACGGTTGGGTCGTTCATCATTATCAACGCCTGCAACGGGGTATTGGTTTTCAGGCGTTTAACTTCGCAGAGGTCGCGGTTGCTGGCATCGAAAATCATCATCGAAGGCGGAGGGACGGTGCGTTTGATGAGTGTGTACATACCCCGCCGATACAGGTTTGGCCCGTGATCCTGGACATATTGCGACAGGATGCCCCGGCCTGATGTGGCCCCTTCCCACAAACCGGGAGGCTGATAGGGTTTCACACTCGGCCCGCCAATGGCTGTGTTCAGTAAGCCGCTGCTGCTCAATACAATATCTTTCACAAACTCGGCTGGCACCCGGTAGCGTGGCCCCCTGGCCAGTAGGATGTTTTCGGGGTCGGCAGCTAATTTTTCGGAGGGAATCACCGCCGATTGCCGGTAGGTGGCCGACGTGACCATTTGTTTTACCAACCGCTTCACGTCCCAACCGTGATCCATGAAATCGACTGCCAGCCAGTCCAACAATTCGGGGGGGGAGGGAATGTCGCCCTGCTTCCCAAAATCGCCGGATGTTTTCACGATTCCCCGCCCAAAAAACTCCTGCCACAACAGGTTCACATAGACCCGCGCCGTGAGCGGATTTTTCCGATCGAAGAGCCATTTTGCCAGCCCCAACCGGTTTTTGGGGTAGTTTGGGTTGAAGGGCAAAATCGCTTTTGGTGTGCCGGGCTGAACCTCGTCGCCGGGGGCATCATACATACCCCGTTTCAGCACGAATGTTTTGCGAGTCGTGTCTAAGTCGCCCATCACCGACACAATCAGGCGATTCGTATCGCGCTTGTTCACGAACGACAGAATGCCGTTGAGGTCTTCGTCGCAAATCTCCATCAACGGTTTTTTGGCGTAGGTATTAGGGCCGCCAACACTCGACTCCAGACCCACTTCTTTCACGTTATTAAAAAACGCGAAGAGTTGGTAATACTCTTTGTGCGAGAACGGGTCATACTTATGGTCGTGACAATGAGCGCATTCCATCGTTACGCCCAGCAAACCCTTGCCAAACAAATCGTTACGATCCGTCACATACGAGATTCGGTATTCTTCCTGAATGGTGCCACCCTCTTCGGTGATTTTGTGGTTTCGGTTGAAACCCGTTGCCAGCAGTTGCTCCTTCGATGCCTCCGGCAGCAAGTCGCCCGCCAGTTGCCAGGTCACAAACTGATCGTAGGGCTTATTTGTGTTGAAGGCATGGATTACCCAGTCGCGCCAGGGCCACTGCGTTCGGTAACTATCATCCTGGTAGCCATGCGAATCGGCAAAACGGGCCAAATCGAGCCAATGGAGCGCCATTTTCTCGCCGTAGGTGGGCGATTTCAACAACTGATCAACGGCTTTTTCATAGGCATTGGTACTCTTATCGGCCAGAAAGCCATCCATCAGGGCAAGACTCGGCGGCAAACCCGTCAGGTCAAGGCTCAATCGCCGGAGGAGGTGTTCTTTGTCGGCTTCGGGGTTTGGGGAAAGTCCCTTTTGCTCCTGCTTGTGCAGCACAAAATAGTCGATCTCATTTTTGGGCCAGTCGTCATCACTCACGTTGGGCCGGGCCGGTTTTTTGGGGGCCACAAACGACCAGTGTTTTTCGTAGGGTGCCCCCTGTTTAATCCACTTCTCGATCAGCTTGATCTGATGCCCCGACAGCTTTAAATTCGACGAAGGCGGGGGCATTTGCAGGGCTGTATCGTCCGACGTAATCCGCAAATAGACTTCCGACGATTCAGGTTTGCCGGGTATCAGGGCATGGGCATTTGGATGCTCTGCCAGTGCTTTGTAGGCACTTTCGGCCATGTCGAGCCGAAGCCCGGCCTCGCGTTTGTTGGCATCAGGGCCGTGGCAGGCCAA
>JAJAYX010000319.1 GCA_026785985.1 Rudanella sp.
AGTATGAGTTGGGCCAACACGTTGTTGGACTTTGAAAATTCGGACCGGAAATCATCGAGTAAACCGCTCATACTCAATAGAATGTTTTTCGTTTAGAACCCCAATATTTTACTAATATAAATGCAAACAACATGCCACCAATGTGGGCAAAGTGGGCTACATTATCTGATTGTGCCCGATATACGCCCGAATAGACCTCGTAGGCTCCATAGCCAAGAACGAGGTATTTCGCCTTGATCGGTATAGGTGGAAACAATAAAAACAACTCAGTGTTTGGAAAGAGCAATCCAAAGGCCATGATGACACCAAATATGGCACCCGAAGCCCCTACCATTGGCCCGTCGATCTGACGGATCCAAAATTGATTTATAAAACTCAAACTCTGTTGCCGGAATTGTGGATTCCCCGGATTCTCCCGGTAGGCATCGATAAAGCTTTCCAACTGATCGTATGCCGAACTTGCATGGCTTTCGATGAAGCCCCAAAATAAGTCGGGGGTAGGGTTGGCGCGGTACTCCTGCACCTGTTCGAACACCCGGCTCATTTCGTAATAGTTGATGCCCAGATACAGCATAGCCGCGCCAAGCCCGCAAAACAGATAAAAAAACAAAAATCGCTGCGCGCCCCATGTTCGTTCGAGCATGGGACCAAACACAAACAGGCCAATCATATTACTGAAAATGTGACCAAAACCCGCGTGTAAAAACATATGCGTCAAAAACTGAATCGGCTGAAACAAATCCGACAGGAACGAGTGCAATCCGAACTGGTTAATTACTGGCTCCGATGTGAACACAAAAGCTAATACATTGAGCAGAATTAAGGTTCGGACAACAGGGGTCATCATCATGGTTAAGTACAATTTACGGTCTATAGCCGAATTAAGTTTTAAATAGGCCCTGAATTTTATCCAACGTCAAGACAGTAGTAATCGGTTCGCCAGTTGGGGTGTAGCTGGGATTGGTTGACGCGAATAATTGGTCGATTAAGGCCCTGCTTTCGACCTCGCCTAACCGGCTCTGATGCCGCAACGCCGACCGCCGTGCCAACGACCGTGCCAACGACTCCGACCGTTCTAACTTAAGACGACCCGTATCGGCCCGAAGTTGCGCCAACAGGTTAGAAAACAATTCTTCTTCATTCTCGCCGGGTGTCAGGGCCGGAATCCCGTGCAGCACAAACGTGTTCGTACCCGACTCGTCGAACTGGAACCCAAGCCCCGTCAACTCTTCGCGAAGGTCGAGCGCGAGCTGATAATCGACCGCCGACACATGCACCGTTTTTGGAAACAGCAACTGCTGCGAAGCTCCATTGCGTTTGGTCAGGGCCGCGTGAAACTGGTCGTATAAGATTCGTTCGTGGGCGCGTCGCTGATCAACCACCAGCATTCCCGACTTCACCGAAGCCAGCAAATAGCGGCCATGCACCTGCAAAACAGTGCTGCCTTCGGTCAGGCTTTCGGGGGCTTCGGCCGACTCCGGGGGCAATTGGTTAGCGCGACTGCCAAACGTGAGCGAGTCGATAGCGGCATCCAAATCAGCGGAGCCGGGCGCGGGTGCGGGCAACCAGTCGGCGGGCGGCTCTGTGTCGGAATGTGAGGGGCTACTCTGACTTGCCTTCGACCGCTCGAAAATAACGCTCGAATTAGTGGAGACGGGGCGGGGCGCGTCTGATTTGGCAGGTGCCCCAACTGGTTTATCGAAACTGCTGGCCCCGGCCGGGAACCCAGTAGCCCAGTTGGGCATCACGGGGCGGGGTGCTGAGCCGCCCCCCCGCTCGGCCTGAAGAGTATTGGTTTGACCCGAATCAGCCGCTTTCTGGCGTTCTATGGCACTATTCTGGTTATTCAGGAAATTGACGTTGCCATCGAAATCGAGCGAAGGGGTAAGGTTGTAAACACCCACAGCCTTCCGCACAGCCGCCATCATTATGGCATATACCGACCGCTCATCATCGAACTTGATTTCGGTTTTGGTCGGGTGAATGTTGATGTCGATGTGCGAGGGGTCAATATCAATAAACAGCACATAGAATGGGTGGTATCCGTCGGGGAGGGTGCCTTCATAAGCACCAATAACGGCATGGTGCAGGTAGTTGTGCCTGATGAACCGATTATTGACAAAGAAGTATTGTTCGTTGCGGGTTTTCTTGGCTGATTCGGGCTTGCCGATGTAGCCATGAACTGTCACATAAGGCGTTTGTTCTTCGCACGAAGCCAACTGTTCGCGGTAATTCTTGCCGAACATGTCGATGATCCGGCGGCTCAACTTGCCCGACGGCAGGTTATACACCTCCCGGTCGTCCTGATACAACGAAAAAGCCACGTCGGGGTTCGCCAGGGCCACCCGCTGAAACTCATCGAGCACATGGCGCATCTCTACTGAATTGGATTTCAAAAAGTTACGTCGGGCCGGTACG
This sequence comes from Rudanella sp., assembly GCA_026785985.1. GTDB lineage: Bacteria > Bacteroidota > Bacteroidia > Cytophagales > Spirosomataceae > Rudanella. The sequence continues at coordinate 2,419 of JAJAYX010000319.1, forward strand.
TTGAAGAACAGATTTTTGATCAACAAATTCGTACCGGGCAAACATGAAATCTGTTCCTGCGCTTTGATCTCCGATCCTTCAATTCGCACCAGTGTCCCCAGTTCTTCGGCGGCCCGACGGGTACGCATTTCTACCTGGGCCACGGCGGCAATAGAGGCCAATGCCTCGCCCCGGAACCCCATTGTCATGATCTTGAACAGATCGTCGGACGAGCGGATTTTGGAGGTTGCGTGCCGCTCGAAACTCATGCGGGCATCGGTTTCGGTCATGCCCGCGCCATCGTCGATCACCTGCACCAACGTCCGGCCTGCGTCGCGCACCACCAACTGCACCGATTTAGCCCCGGCATCGACCGAGTTTTCGAGCAGTTCTTTTACGACGGATGCCGGACGCTGCACCACTTCACCAGCCGCAATCTGGTTGGCAATGGAATCGGGCAGAAGCTGAATAACGTTTTGCATAGTTGGTGTACAACCTGGCGATGCTGCGTTGTACTCATTAAAACCGAAGTGGCACCACCACTTTCAGGCTGGCGTTGCGGCCCATGTTGAACACGCCCTGCCGCCCGGTTAGGGGGTTAGCACCGAAATATTTCAGGCGGTTCTGATGACTTTGATAAGCCCGGTCGAGCAGGTTGTTAACCGACAAATACACCGAAAACAACGGCTGACCATTCTTGCCTATCACATCGGCCCCGGTTCCTATATTCCATAACGTAAAAGCGGGGGTTCGCGTTTCGGTTCCGAAGGCTAAAAGTGCCTGATTTTGGGCCTGATTATGCTCAATTTCGGTTTGGGCATAGCCATTACGGAAGAGACGGCCGGGCCACGTTCGGCCAATTTCAGTACGAGTCACTTTGGCCTGAACGATAACGCGGGGTGGGGGCAAAAACGGCAGATATTTAGCCGAATCGCCCTGAGTGGAGTTGTTTTGCGAACGTACCAGCGAATACGTACCAGACAGTGTGAGCCATTTGGCCCCTGTCGGATTGTAGGTCACCTGTCCCTCGGCTCCAAATAATACCGCATTACCCTGTACATACCGATAGGTGAGAATAGGGCGTGACGGGTCAACGATGGAATCTTGTCCGTTGCGGTTCAGGATTTTTTCTGAATACGTGTAGTTGTTGATGGCGTTGCGGAACAGGTTGGCCGTGATGGAGATATCGGCGTTTTCGTAAACAATACCAAAATCGGTTTGCAGCGACGTTTCGGGGCGGAGGTCGGCATTGCCAATTTCGTAGCGGAACGTGCCGGCGTGTTCGCCGTTGGCCGAGAGTTCAGGCGTGGTGGGTGCCCGGAAACCCCGTGCTACGTTGGCTTTGATGGTAAACTGTGGGGTGACCAGAAACGAGGCTCCGGCACTTGCCGTAAGGTTAGCGTAGGTCTTGTTTAAACCCGCAAACCGTTTGGGCCGATTTTGCCCGGCAACCTCTGTGAAATCACCCGCTTCGTCCACGTAAAGCGGGTTGATGTGCATCCGCCGGACATCCACCCTAACCCCGCCGTTGACCGTGAATCGGTCAGTTTTTTTCTGGGTAAACACCACCACGCCGTTATCCCGCGACCGATAGCCGGGGTAAAGCACCTGCAAACCCCGATTTTCGTTGAACTGCCAAAGCCCACTCGTACCCACTGTGACCTCCCAACCCTTGCGGGCATCCATGAAATACTTGAGGTCATAATATACATTCTGGAGGTAGAAATAGAGCGCGGGCTGACCGGGCGTGAGCGTACTGGCGAACTCCTGCCGTTTGTTCTTACTGTAGCTAACGACTGCCGATATATTGCCCCTTCCCAGCTTGGCAAACGTATTCCAGGAGATTTTGGCGTGGTTCAGGTTTTGGTAATTAGCCTTTTCGATGGTTCTGCCCCGGAGGTCGGCCTCCGTAACGGGAGCCACATCTTCGGTGGTGTTGTCAATCCGCACCAGCTTCACGTAGCGCCCCTGTGCATTACGTTCGCCCGTGACGATGTTGATGTCCTGATGCCAGTTGGAAACGTTTACCTGCGAATAGCCCCATGCCCGGCTCACCCCAACGGTTCCGTTCACGTCCATTTCGCGGTAGGCCGAGCCATAGACCCGCCCGTCATACTGGTTGCGATAGTTACCCGCGCTCTTGCCGCTGACCCGGACGCGGCCAAATACACCTTTTTGACCCGTTGACTCGATCATGGCCGACGCACCTGCCATGTTGTTGTTCGTCTGGTAGTTGGTCAGGATTTGACCCTGCGTGATACCCGGTTGCGGGGGCCGCGCCGAGATCAGGCTCATTACCCCGCCCAAACCGTCGGAGCCATACAGAAGGCTACCCGCGCCTTTGATAATCTCGTACCGATCAATGGAATACTCGTCCACCTGTAGGGCGTGTTCTTCGCCCCATTGGTTGTCTTCCTGCCGTACCCCGTCGTGAACCGTGATCACCCGGTTGAAACCCAACCCCCGGATAACGGGTTTCGACAGGCCAACACCCGTTGTAATTTGCGACATGCCGGGCATTTTCACCACTGCATCTACAAGGTTGGTGGAGGCCGTTTGTAGCCACTGTATTTTGGAGTAGGTCATAATGGGCACGGGGCTTTCCCGAACGGTGGAGCCAGTCGTAAGACCCGTGACGACTACTTCGTTGAGTTGGGCTACCTCCGTTTCGAGCGAAAACTCGATGTTGGTACTGTCGCCAACGAGTGTCACCCGGCGCGTGAGGGTTTTATAGCCCACCAGGCGTACTTCAACGGTTAGCGAACCCGTTGTAAGGCCAGATAACCGGAATCGGCCATCGGTTTCGGTGGCGGTGCCTTTTTTGAGGGATGGAATAAAAACGGTGGCCCCAATGAGCGGCTCACGGGTTTTGAGGTCGGCCACA
>JAJAYX010000320.1 GCA_026785985.1 Rudanella sp.
AGCGGTTTCAGGGTAGCTACCTGCGGGCCTTAAAATGGTCGCTGGATCATCGGATGGCAGTTTTTATCGTATTTTTAGTGACGGTGGGAATCACTTTAGCGATGATTCCCTTTGTTGGGCGCGACTTTTTTCCGCGTGTCGATGCGGGGCAAATCAAACTGCACCTTCGCGCTCCGGCCGGCTCTCGTTTGGAAGAAACCGAACGCATTGCCGCCGAAACCGAAGCCATTGTCCGGCGGTTGATCCCAGAGGCCGAAATCGGCACGGTGATTAGCAACGTGGGTCTGACATCGGAGCGATACAACTTTATTTTTACGGACAACGCAGCCACCGGGTCAGCCGATGCCGAGCTGCTGATTTCCCTGACCGACGAACGCTCGCGCCCCACCGACGACTACGTCCGGCAACTTCGTGAGGAACTCCGCGAAGAAATGCCCGAAATAACCTACTTTTTTCTGGCTGCCGACATTGTGGGCCAAATTCTGAACTTCGGCCTGACCTCGCCCATCGACGTGCAGGTGAGCGGGTTCGACCGGGTCAACAACCTCCGCATTGCCCGCGAAATGGTGCAGCGCGTCAGTCAGATTCCGGGCGCGGTGGATGTTCACCTGCACCAGTTGCTCGATGCGCCCGAACTGTTCCTCGAAATCGACCGCGAACGAGCCAGTCAGCTTGGCCTGACCGAGCAACGGGTGGCCAGTAACCTGAACATTTCGCTGAGTGGCACGGGGCAGGTTCGGCCCAATTTCTGGCCCGATCCGGTCACGGGTTTTCCGTATCTGATTGTGGTACAGACACCTCCGTACAAACTCGATACGTATGACAAACTCATGCGAACCCCGCTGGCAACGGGTTCACCCGCTGTGGCCGGGGCAATGCCCGTTTCCAACCAGACCGATAACGCGCTGATGCCCCAACTCCTGAGCAACATTGCGACCATGAAACGGGGAACCGCCCCCGCCATCATCAACCGGGTGAACACCCAGCCGACCTACGATGTCTATGCCGCCGTGGAGCGTACCGACCTCGGCTCGGTGGCCACCGAACTCAACAAACTGGCTAAAGAATATGAGAGTCAACTGAAGCCGGGTAACCGGATTCTGGTGCGTGGTCAGGTCGAAAGTATGGAAAGTGCCTTTAGCCGCCTGGGTATCGGGATTGCCTTTGCTGCCATTTTGGTTTACCTCCTGATGGTGGTCAATTTCCAGTCGTTCCGGTATCCGTTCATCATCATTACGGCCCTGCCCGGTGCCTTGTGCGGCATGGTCTGGATGCTCTTCCTAACCCATACCACATTTAGCATTCCCTCGTTGATGGGGGCCATTATGTCGGTGGGGGTGGCCACGGCCAACAGTATTTTGATGGTGAGCTTTGCCAAAGATCATTTGGTCGAGGTGAACGGGAACGCCTATGAATCGGCCCTCGAAGCGGGCCGAACGCGCTTGCGCCCCATTCTGATGACAGCCATCGCCATGATCATCGGAATGTTGCCCATGTCGCTGGGTTTAGGAGAAGGGGGTGAACAAAACGCTCCGCTGGGCCGGGCCGTAATCGGTGGTCTCATTCTGGCCACCTTCACCACCCTGCTGTTCGTACCCACTGTGTTTAGCTATCTTGCAAAGAAACGGTCATGATTTACCACGTAACAACCCTTGCCGACTGGCAACGACAGGCAACCGCAGCCACCTACGAAGCCGCCAGCCTGCTTACCGAAGGCTTTATCCATATGTCGGAGGCTAATCAGGTGGCCGGGGTGCTGGAACGGTATTATCAGAACGTGCCGGATCTGTTGCTGCTCCACATCGAACCGAACCAATTAGCCGCCGAACTCAAATACGAATCGGCAACTAACAACGAATTATTCCCGCATCTTTACGGCCCCATCGACAAAGGGGCGATTGTGGAGGTGGAAAAGATAAATCTATGAAACGTCTCGTTCTTTACCTCATACCCCTCGGCTTAATAGCCCTGTTTGTGTTTGTGGGGGTATTGCCCCGCATCAAAAACCAGCAGGAACTCAAAGCCGCTGCCAACGCCGAACGCACCCGCGAGCCGATTGTCAACGCCATTCCGTTGCGGCAGGGGTCCGATTCGTCGGGGCTGACCTTGCCCGGTCAGATTCGCCCATTTATGGAATCGCCCCTTCGCGCCCGTACCCAGGGGTTTGTGCGCAAACGACTGGTTGACATCGGGGCCACCGTTCGGCAGGGACAATTGCTGGCCGTGCTCGACGTACCCGAAATTGAGCAGGACATTGCCCGCGCCCGCGCCGATCTACAGTTGGCACAGGCGAACCTCGCCCGCATCACCAGTGTGACCTTGCCCGGTGCCGTGGCCCGGCAAGATATAGACAGTCGGCAGGCGGCTGTGTCGGTAAGCCAGGCCGGTTTGAAACGGCTCCAGGAACTGCGCAGTTTGCAGGACATTCGGGCACCCTTCAGCGGGGTAATCACCAGCCGTGCCGTGGAAGTGGGCGACCTGATTTCGCCCACCAGTACGCAACCCATGTACATGCTGTCGCAGTTGGACAGGCTCCGGGTTTTTGTGGATGTTCCGCAAAATTTCTACCAGCAAATCGGCATTGGAACGGCTGCCACGGTGGTTGTCCCGGAACTGAAAGGACGTGTACTGAAAGGCATCGTGGCCCGCACAGCCGGATCCTTGAACAACAATACGCGCACGCTGCTCACCGAAGTAGTAATTCCCAATCCAGGGCGTTCCATTCCGTCGGGCTTGTATGCGCAGGTGAAATTTGCCCCGCAGCGCGGGCAGGTCAGCACGATTCTATTGCCTGCCAACGCGCTGAAAATCACACCGCAAGGCCCTGTCACGGTGGTGCTTGATCCTGATATGAAAGTTCGGTTTCAGCCGTTAACACTGGGAAAAGATTACGGCACCACCATCGAAGTCACCAGCGGCCTGACCGGCAGCGAGCGAGTGATCACCAATCCCAACGACCGACTCAAGGAAGGCATGAAAGTGCGACTCCGCCGGGCCGGGGTTTCTCAAAAACCAGCGAAGGTCTGATGAACATAAAACTCCTTCTTTTTTGCGTGCTTCCCGGCTTTGTTCTGGCCCAAACCAACCCAACAGGCGGGGCCGTTACGCTTACGCCGGCTTCTAACGGAACGGTGCAGCCCGGCACACCCACATCGGGCAACGCGGGGGTTGGCAGTCTGGCAGGGAGCGGGGCTGTGGCCATACCCGATTATACGACCACTGGCTTTGCTCGCTTTAATGATCCGGCACTGGAAAGTCTGATTCAGAGTGGCTTAACGAACAGCCCCAATCTTCGGGCCGCCCTCAGCCGGTTGGAGGAAGCCCGGATTCGGGTTAGAATTGCGCAGTCGTTTCTGTTGCCTTCTGTTCGGAGCAGCGTGCTGGTTACCACACAAAGCCTGTCGGAGCATCGCCCGGTGCCTATTCCGATAGCGACCGATCGACTGCCCCGGTTCCAGTTGAACACGTTCCAGTTGTTGCCGATAGATGCCAGCTACGAACTCGATTTGTTCAAACGGATTCGGTCGGGTGTGGTGGTGGCCGATTTGCAGGCGCAGGCCAGCGATGCCGACTACCGGGCTTTCCGCCTGACGTTGGCCGCCGAAATCGCCCGAACCTACTTTTTGATTCGCGGTAATGAAGCAGAACAGGCCGTTTTTCGGCGTAACATCACTGCCCGCGATTCCAGCGTCGGCATCGCCCGCGAACGATACCGGGTTGGTTTAGCCGATATTCTCGACACCCAACGCGCCGAAACCGATGTAGCCCAGTTGCGCGTTCAACTCGTGAGCCTGCAACGCGCCCGCACCGAATTGGTGAACGGGTTAGCCCAGTTGGCCGCTCAGGAACCGGCCCTGTTCACGCTTACTGAAGGGACTTTACCCGCCCGTGTTCCGGTATTTCCGTTCGCCAGTGTCACCCCCGATCTCCTCCGTCGCCGTCCCGATTTGCAACAATTCGACCGGCAGATTCAGATTGCCGATGCGCAGGTTGTACTCCAACAAGCCACCACCC
>JAJAYX010000321.1 GCA_026785985.1 Rudanella sp.
GAGCAGTGCCAGTGCCAGCCCCACCGCCTACGTAACGTCGGGTAATTCGGCAGCCGGTTCTTCCGTAACGATGCCTGATGAGGCCGAAATCGACTCGATTTTAGATAAAATTTCCCGCTCCGGCTACGAGAGCCTCTCCCGCGAAGAAAAGCAGAAGCTCTTTAAAGCAAGTCAGAAGAGCTAAAAACCACGAATGACGTTTACCTACACATCTAACAAAATTCGGGCGGGGTCTTCGAGCAGTTGCTTCACCCGAACCAGGAAGCTAACCGACTCTTTTCCGTCTATAATTCGGTGATCATAGCTGAGAGCCACGTACATGATCGGCCGCACCACAATTTCGCCGTTGATCACCACTGCCCGCTCCACAATGTTATGCATACCGAGGATGGCCGACTGTGGGGCGTTGATGATTGGCGTTGACAGCATCGACCCAAAAATACCCCCGTTTGTAATCGTGAACGTGCCACCCTGCATCTGCTCGATGGTCAGTTTATTGTCGCGGGCCAGACCTGCCAACCGCACAATTTCCTTTTCGATGTCCTGAAAGCTCATCTGCTAGGCGTTCCGAATAACAGTCAGCACCAAACGCCGCGCCGACGAAACGGCTATCGTAATGTCGCAGTAATCGTTGAAGATCATCTGGTCTCCGTCGATCATGGCGTTCACCGCCGGGAACTCCTTCAGGGCAATACAGATTGCCTTCGTGAAGAACGACATGAAGCCAAGCCCCACCGCGTGTTTCTCCTTGAATTTATCTTTGTACTTATTCCGCAAATCCATGATCGGCTTCATGTCCACCTCGTTGAAGGTAGTCAACATGGCTGTTTCATTTTTCACGGCCACCAACCGACGGGCAATGGTCTTCCGCAACGAAGTCATTTTCTCCCGACGCTGCGTGCGGCCACCAGCAGGAGCAGGGGCGGGGCTGGGAGTTGATGGCGCGGGGGTCGGGGTAGCTGAGGCAGGTGCCGGGCTTGCAACCTTTGCTGGCTGAGCGTCGACCCGCATGGCATCTTCTTTGGTGATCCGTCCGCCAACGCCTGTGCCATTCACAGCCGTAGCTTCCACACCTTTCTCGTCCAGAATCTTAGCCGCAGCAGGCGAGGCATGATTAGCCGCATAGCTGCTTCCATTGGGAGTCGTAGGTTGGGACGGCCCGTCGTTACGGTTGGGTGCAGGGGCCGCCGTTGCGGGGGCCGATTGACTGGCCGGAGTTGATAACGCACCTACCTCAATCCGGGCAATGACCCCCCCGATGGGCAGCGTTTCGCCAGCCTGCGCCACAATACGGAGCGTTCCGGCAGCTTCGGCAGGGAGTTCAAACGTGGCTTTATCCGATTCAAGTTCGCACAGCACCTCGTCCAGAGCCACCACATCACCGTCTTTTTTCGACCAGGCAGCAATAGTCACTTCCGTAATCGACTCACCCACAGCGGGCACCTTCATCTCAATCACCTGACCGCCCGTTGATGGTGCCGGGGCTGTTGCCACTGCGGCTGGCTGGGCGCGGTCTGGCGTGCCGGCTGGCTTCGCCTGCTGAGATTGTGCCGCAACAGGTTCAGGAGCGGATACCGGGGCAGGCGCTTCAGGTTTCGGGGCTGCAGGATCCCCGTTCGACGCGCCCACTGCAGCATCAATCGTGCAGATTACTGCACCAATGGGCAGCGTATCACCTGCCTGAGCCATAATGTGCAACACACCCTCAGTATCTGCCGGGAGTTCAAAGGAGGCTTTATCGGAGTCGAGGGTACAGAGAACCTCGTCGATCTTCACCGTATCGCCTTCTTTTTTCAACCACTCGCCCACCGTTACTTCGGTGATCGACTCACCCACAGCGGGGACTTTTATTTCAACGGCCATAATTTTATTGTGCTTGATGGCTGATAATCAGTGGCTGGTTTCGCGGGTCTTAACCAGCCACCAGTAACTAACCACCAGCCACTTAATTACTATTCAAACGCTTTTGCTACCAATGCGGCTTGTTCCTTGGTATGAATTTTAGCGAAGCCAGTGGCAGGCGAAGCTGCGGCTACCCGCGAAACCGGGCGTAACTGAACATCCATCATTTCGCGGAGCAGGTAGGTGTAACAACCCATGTTGAGTGGTTCTTCCTGCACCCACACGAGTTCGGCTTTTTTGTATTGGGCCAAGGCTACGTCGAGTTGCTTTTTAGGTAGCGGGTGCAGTTGCTCCATTCTCACAATAGCCACATCGGTGCGGCTGTCAGCCTGTTGTTTTTCGAGCAGTTCGTAATAAATCTTACCCGTGCAGAGCAACACCCGCTTCACCTTTTTAGGGTCGGCATAACTGTCACCAATTACCTCTTGAAAACATCCTTTGATAAGATCTTCGAGGGGCGAGATCACCTGCGGATGCCGCAACAGCGACTTCGGCGACATGATCACGAGCGGCTTGCGGAACGCCCACGTCAACTGACGGCGCATGATGTGGAACAGGTTGGCGGGTGTTGTCACGTTGGCCACCACCATGTTATACTGAGCGCAAAGTTGAAGATACCGCTCTGGGCGGGCGTTGGAGTGTTCGGGGCCTTGCCCTTCGTAGCCGTGCGGCAACAGCATGGTCACGCCATTCTGAATACCCCACTTCGATTCACCAGCCGCAATAAACTGGTCGATCATGGTTTGGGCACCGTTGGCAAAATCGCCGAACTGCGCTTCCCAAATAACCAGCGCGTGGGGTGTAGCCATCGCATAGCCATACTCAAAACCCAATACGCCGTATTCCGACAGCAGAGAATTATAAATCTGAATACTGGCCGGAATGATCGGTTCACCCTCCTGATTCAGCGAATTACCCTGAATGTGGTTCAGAGACGAGTAGATCGCGTTTGTTTCCTGATCGTGTAACACGGCATGGCGGTGCGAGAACGTTCCCCGTTGCACGTCCTGCCCACTCAACCGAACGGGTTTGCCTTCTGTTAGCAACGACCCATACGCCAGCAATTCTGCTGTTCCCCAGTTCACCAGTTTTGTTTCGGTGAGCATTTGTTTCCGGTCGCGGAGCAGCTTGTCGATCTGTTTCAGCGGCTTGAATCCTTCCGGCACCGTATATAAACTCTGCCCGATTCGTTCAAGGGTTTCTCGCGGAACACCTGTCTCCGGCGACTGATCGAAGTCGGCGGGTTGCGACGTGCGCAACTCGGCCCACTGCTGATCGAGCCGGAGCGGTTTATATTTGATTTCTTCTTTTTGCTTGACCTTGTCGAGCCGTTCCTGCAACAGTTTTTTGAACTCGGCATCCATGCCCCCTGCCAACTGCGCATCCACCTCGCTCCGCTCCACCAACAATTTGTTGTAGATGTCGCGGGGGTTAGCGTGCTTGTCGATCACGGCATACATGGTTGGCTGCGTAAACTTCGGCTCGTCGGACTCGTTATGGCCGTAGCGTCGGTAGCAAACCATGTCGATGAACACATCGCGCTTGAACATTTCGCGGAATTCCACGGCTAATTTAGCGCAGAAGAACACCGCTTCGGGATCGTCGCCGTTGACGTGGAAAATGGGTGCGTCGATGATTTTGGCCACGTCGGAACAGTAAATTGACGAACGGGCATCATCGAAATCGGTGGTGAAACCGACTTGGTTATTAATCACAAAATGCACCGTTCCGCCGGTTTGGTAACCGGGCAGTTTGGCCATTTGGGTCACTTCATACACAATACCCTGACCAGCCACGGCTGCATCGCCATGAATCAGGATCGGCATGATTTTGGTGAAATCGCCCTTATATTCTTCGTCGGCCTGGGCGCGAACGAAGCCCTCCACCACCGGATTCACGGCTTCGAGGTGTGAGGGATTGGGGGCCAATTTCACATTGATCATTTTGCCCGACGGCGTTTCGGTCAGGCTGGCATAGCCGAGGTGGTATTTCACGTCGCCATCACCTTGCACCTGACTCGGAATGTTCCCCTCGAAGCCATCGAAAATGCTTTCGTAGGACTTGCCCAGAATGTTCGACAGCACGTTGAGCCGCCCCCGATGTGCCATCCCGATCATCACTTCCTCAACGCCCATGTCAGCGGCTTTGTTGATGATCGCGTCTAAGGCCGGAATGGTGGTTTCGCCCCCTTCGAGCGAGAATCGTTTCTGGCCTAAGAACTTGGTATGCAGAAAGTTCTCAAAAACGGTGGCCTCATTCAGCTTTTTCAAAAAGCGGGTTTTCTCCTCAATGGTCGGGTCAAAAACCAATGCCTCCTTCTCGATCTTGTTTCGAAGCCAGTTCTTCACGTCGATCTCGCGGATGTACATGTACTCGAAACCAATGCGCCCGGCATAGATTTTTTCGAGCGAAGCCATAATCTCGCGCAGCGTTGCCGCGCCAATACCCAGCAGCGTTCCCGACTCGAAAACGGTGTCTAAATCGGCTTCCGATAGGGCATAATCGGCCAGTTTAAGGCGGGGATTACGGTCTTTGCGGAAGCGGATCGGGTTGGTGTGAGCCAGCAGGTGCCCGCGTGAGCGATACGCTTTAATCAGGCTCGCTACGGAGACTTCTTTCTCGCTGTGTTTGGCATCGACCGGCGTTTTAGCCGGTTGGTTGTTGGTGGTAGCCGCCGTACCGTTTGTGGCTGGGCTGGTTCCGTTGGCGGTTTTGGAACCATTTTCGCCGTAGGTCAGCGAGAAATCGAAGCCTTCAAAAAACGTCTGCCAGCTTGCATCAACCGAGGCAGGGTCTTGCCTATACGCCTGGTACAATTGGTCAACGTAAGCTGCGTCTGAATTTGCTATATACGAATACTTATCCATAAGTTCGGCACTTCTGTATTTGACGGGCAAAGGTACAGCATCGGCCCGAAAGTAGGCCGCAAAATTTGGACTTTATCGGTTTCTTTGCTAAGCATCACTAGCTGGCTTGAGGAACAAACAAAAAATTTGCCAGTTGGTTAGCGATTATTAAGCCACGGACAGGTCTTAACTCAATACTTAAAAACGCACGCATTACTAACCGTGTTTAGGTTGCCAGTGGCCATTCTTCCCAACCCGTAATTGCTCAATATGCGACTGGGTTTGCTGCATCTGTTGTTGGCGAATCAGTTCAACGGGTTCAGCGGCCCGCACGTTGCAGTCGGTAATGGGCCAACGTTCGCAGGTTTCGCCCTCCAAGGTGTCGGGGATAGCCGGGTCGTCCAGAAAATGAAAGACACTCCGCAACTGGTCGGTGAGGGGAAAGCCGATATTGATGCTACTGTTGGTGGTAGTGGGTGGCGACGACTTTGCGATCAAGAAGACGAATTATGTGTTTTCACTGGTAGAAAACGTGATCCGTTGCGCCCGGCAAATAGGCTGATTTACTACGTTCTCCAACTCTGTTACGGTTGATTATCCTCATTTTTTACCCCTAAAAACAACTCGCTGGGCTTTGGTTGTTCCACTGGCAGGGGTTGTGATATCGATGGTGATCGTTGTGCCATTGGCCGTACCGATCTTAGTACCATTGTTTAGCATATCATACCCAGTGCTGCTTTTTTGTAATGTTGCCGGTACAGAAGTTTGCCCTACTCCAGGGAAAGAGATGATACTTGTGTTCGTTGTTATTTTTGAGGATAATTCAACCGTATTCGCATCTCTTCGTACCGCCGTAACGATACCTGAACCCGTTGTTGCTCCAGTAGTTACGGGCAAGGCTACTTCGCTATACCCCGTACCATTATCCAGCCCCCAGGCGGTCATTTGGTAGGTTGCCGCTACGGTGGCACCCGCTTCCGGCTCGGCTTCTTCCTCTTTCTTACACCCTGCAAAGACGACTAAGAGCAGACACGCAATTGTAAAATTTTTCATGAGGACCTGGTTTAATTATTTATGAATCAAGCAAATGAACGAAATGTGAACTATCATCATCCTACTTACTTATTTATCGGTCATAGACGAGGTTAGACATCGCTACAAGTAGTAGAGTTAGCCGCTTAAACCGACCTTCCAGAAAGCCATGAAGAGCCACTTCGAGCCGCACTACCGGCTGATTTATTAAATATTCCCCAGATTGAACGCACCATGCAAGGTTAATAAACGTTTCAGAGTAAGTATATTTAAACAATAGTCTCCAAGCTTTATCAATACCTGATTTTCGCATGACTCAACAACAAATACACTGGCGTCCAGCAGTGCTTTCGATAGCCGTTGGAGCCTCTCTTTTGAGTGCCTGTAAAGATCCACAGGTCGACCCAACCTCCACAACCTCCACAACTACGCCAACCGGCGTTGTTACCGATCAGGAAGTGAATCAGTGGACGCTGGATTCGATGAAGACGTATTATTACTGGAACGACAAACTACCATCCAACCCAAACCTGGGTCAGACTCCCGACAAGTTTTTCGGTTCCATTCTGTATAAATGGGATAAAACGACGCGGCCCGATGGCGACCGTTTTTCCTGGATTCAGAAAAATGTGGATGAGTTGAAAAACTCGTTGCAGGGTATCGAGAAAACGACCGGATTTGAATTTAATCTTCGATTGTTTCCTTCGGGTTCGCAAAATGTGGTCGGGCAGGTTCTGTACGTGCTACCCAATTCGCCGGCGGCTCGTTCGGGAATCAAACGGGGCGATATTTTCAATGGTGTCAGCGGGCAAACCATGACAACTGGCAATTACCAGTCCGTACTGTCGGCACTTGGTTCAGGGAACAGCGAGACCTATACGTTTGTGACGGCAGATGCTGTTAACCGGACTGTGTCGAACCCGGTTACAAAAACGCTGACGCTGGAACAATTGAGCGAAAACCCGGTTTTCAAAGATTCTGTTTACACAATTGGAGCCAAAAAAATCGGCTATTTTGTTTATAATCAGTTCATTAATGGGCCAAGTGGTTTCAGCGATCTCACCTATGATAATCAGGTGGACGCAGTATTTGCCAGATTTAAAGCACAGGGTGTCAACGAGTTAGTGCTCGATTTGCGGTACAATCCCGGTGGTTCCACGTCGGCATCCCGTAACTTAGCCAGCCTGATTGGTAAAGGCGTTGGTTCAAGCGAGATATTTTATCGTCAGGAACTGAACAGCCAGATTATGGAGCAGTACCGCAAGGCCAACACCATCGCTAATCTCCAGGTGAAGTTCACGAACAAGTCGCAGAATATCGGGGCTAATCTGAGCCGAGTTTTTGTGTTGACCAGTGACCGAACGGCTTCAGCCAGTGAGTTGATTATCAACGGCTTGAAGCCATTTATGTCGGTTCAGGTGGTAGGCGATACGACCTATGGTAAGAATGTCGGCTCCATCACGATTGAAGATGAGCGCAAACCCCGCCGAATAAACTGGGGTTTGCAACCAATCATTGCCAAGTCGTTTAATAAGCTCAACCAATCGGATTATACGGGTGGTTTTGCCCCCGATCAGGTGGTTTTTGAGCCCGTTGTACTATCACCCCTGGGCGACATTGCCAATGAGCCGCTGCTTCGGACGGCTATTGGCCGCATCACTGGCACCAACACGGGCCGCATCGCCACACCGCAACAAACCAACCCCAATGTTGGCTCCACCCTCGACCGCAAAGCTGGGGGAGGTAATATGTTTGAACCGGGGATGCCGAAGTTGAAGTAAAAAGAGGACGAGTGAATTAACGAAAGAGTGAAAGAGTGGCTGACGCAGGTTTCAAACTTGCCCCAGCCACTCTTTCACTCTTTGGTAAACCGCCCGCCCTCAATCAGCACCAAGTTTGCCGTCGAAGCGTTGTAGGTATAAATCCAGCACATAAGTGACTCGCTGCCCACGTGAACAGATAAAGCTTTACGGATATAGATGCCAGACCCGTCTACGGCCGTGTCTTCGTATTCATCTAAAACCGGGAGTGCTTCGGTGGGGTTGTGGAGTTGATAGATTTCCCCGTGGATGAAGGTGGTGGCTGTTGGGTCGGGAACGGCACCGGGAAACCACGACACCCGAAAAAGTTGACCGGGGAGATGGCCACAATCCACAAAACGGCTCTGTTGACGCAGTTGACGGGCGTAGGGGTTGGCGAACTGCTGCATCAGTGTTCCATACACAAATAAAAAATCGGTTGGGAGTGGCTGGTGGGTGGCTGGCATGAGTTCATTAGTTTTGCGTAAATTTAGTGCGTTAACAACGCAACGGGGCATGTACGAGAAGAATATAGGAACCAAACAGAAGGCATTGCGCATTAATCTCGACCGCAAAATCTATGGCTCGTTTGCCGAGATTGGGGCGGGGCAGGAAACAGCCGCAATGTTTTTTAAAGCAGGCGGATCGTCGGGGACTATTGCCAAAACGATCTCGGCCTATGACATGACCTTTAGCGATGCCATTTACGGCCCCGAGGCCAGCGGGCGCTATGTGTGCGAGTCGCGGTTGCTGAAAATGCTCAACCGGGAATACAACCTGCTCAACGTGCGTTTGGCCGACAAGCGCGGCCCCGATACCACGTTTTTTGCTTTTGCCAACACGGTGGTAGCGCTTAACTACCAGAAAACCAATGAGGCCCACGGCTGGTTGGGATGCCGGTTTCAGGTGAACCCACAGGCGGGCTACAACGACGTGATTGTTCACGTCAGAATGCTCGACAATGAGAACGTGTTGCAGCAACAGGCTCTCGGAATCATTGGCACCAACCTGATTTTTGGCTGTTTTTATTACCAGAAATCGCCCGAAACGCTGTTGCTTTCGTTGATGGATGACCTCTCGCCCGACCGTATTCAAATTGATATGGTTCGGTTCGATGGGCCGGACTTTGCCGATGTTGATAACCGGCTGATGAGTTTGCGGCTAGTGCGCAACGGCTTCACAGATGCCGCCTTGTTTGGTGCTGATGGGCGCGTGTTGCAGCCTTCGGAGGCTCTCTATAAAAAGAATATCCTGGTCATGCGGGGGCGGCTTCGGCCCGTAACGAACGTCCACATGGACATGATCGAAAACGGCCTGAAGCAGTTTAAAGAAGAGGCCGACGTAGACAATAGCAAAGTAGTAGCCCTATCGGAGTTGACGTTGCAGAACCTCAAAGCCAGCGATGCGGGCATCGACGAAAAGGACTTTCTGGATCGAGTGGATATTTTGTGTTCGCTAGGGCAAACGGTAATGATTTCCAATTACCACGAATACTACCGGCTTGTGGCGTATCTGGCGCGGCTCACCCGGCTCAAGATTGGTCTGATCATGGGCATTCCAAACCTCGAATATATTTTCGATGAGGCCCATTATGAGTTTCTGCCGGGAGGCATTCTGGAATCGTTTGCTACGCTGTTTAGCCGAAAAGTGAAGTTATTTATTTACCCCACTCTACGGCGCGATGGCAGCATTTATACCTGCAACGATTTCCACGTCTCCGACCATTTAGCCCCGCTGTTTACTTACCTGACACAAAACGACAAGATCGAACCCATCACGGACTACAACGAAGAAAACCTGCATATCTCAACCGATCATGTGCTGGAAATGATTCAGAACGGAGAGGATGGCTGGGAGGTTATTGTTCCTGAAAGCGTGGTGAAGCAGATCAAAGAAAACCACCTTTTTGGCTATCCTAAAGACATACAATACATTCCAATTGGTGAGCAGGTCCGGCAACAGGCCGTGCAGGCGTAATTTGGTTTGAGGGCTACGCCGTTTCGGTAAGAAACATGAACCATGCAGCCCTCAAAGCCAGGATAAGTCTATGCCTGTTCTGAGCGGAATTTAAGCTGCGCTGACAAGAAAATAATCAGACCGCCGAGTATAATGGGAAATGCCCCTACGATACCCAGCGAATCCGTAAAGCCCTGCGGCCTCAACAGCAGGGTGAAGGCCAAAGCCCCTGACACAAGCACGTTGGCGATATGAACGAATTTCGATGGATAATTGGATGACATGCTCCCGCTACCGCTCGATGACATGGCCAAATACATGGCTTGAACCGATTGCAAGAAAGCATACATCACTGCCCAAAAGCCTAAAACATCCACAAATCCTTTGATCGTACCGTCGGAATAAGCAAACATAGCTATCCCGAATGCCAAATCAGTGATTCCATGTAGAACACCCCACATATTGTTGCGGTCGGAGCGATCATTCGTCATTGCGAAAAATAAGCCAACGGCCCCAGCCAAAAAGGCAAGTATTCCGATAACAGAAGCTGATTGAACGGAGTAGCTCGTTGAAAAAATAAACATTGTCACGCCAATCAGTACGTAAATGACGCCCCTGGTGGATAATAGCCACCACCGTCGGGCTGACGAAGTTCTTGTTGTCATATTGCTGAGTTTTGTTGGTACTGAATACTCTTCTTTACATTGGACAACCTTATTTTGTTTTGAGTGTTAATCTGTAACCTGCATCAAGCGGAGTGTATCTTATCTTTTTAGTCAGTATTCGCTCAAAAAGCCATCATGAAATTCGGAACGAAAGCCATACACGCGGGTATCCACCCCGACCCAACAACGGGGGCCATTATGACCCCTATCTACCGGACGTCGACCTATGTACAGGAGTCGCCGGGCAAGCAAGGGCTACGAATATGCCCGTACTCAAAATCCCACCCGCGATGCTCTACAAGCCAACCTGGCCGCGCTCGAAAACGGAAAGCATGGCATTTGCTATGCCTCGGGACTGGGGGCGACCGATGCTATTCTGAAGCTGTTCAAACCCGGCGACGAGATTATTGCCAGCAGCGACCTTTACGGCGGCACCTACCGCATTATGGTGCGGGTATTTCAGGAGTTTGGCCTCAAATTCACCTTCGTTTCGCTCGACAACCCGGCCAATCTGGAAAGGGCTCTGACCGGGCAAACACGCATGGTCTGGATCGAAACGCCCACCAACCCGCTGCTTCGGATTGTGGATATTGAGGCCATTGCCCAAATCACCCAGGCAAAGGGCATCACCCTGGTGGTTGATAATACGTTTGCCTCACCTTATCTGCAAAACCCGCTCGATTTGGGGGCCGACATTGTGGTGCATTCCGTAACCAAATACATTGGGGGCCACTCCGACACGGTGATGGGAGCCATTATCACCAACGATGACGATACGGCCAGCCGGTTGAAATTTATTCAGAATGCGTGTGGGGCCGTACCGGGGCCGCAAGATTGTTTCCTGGCGTTACGGGGCATCAAAACCCTGCATGTCCGCATGGAGCGGCACTGCCAGAATGCGCAGCGTGTGGCCGAGTACCTGCGGCAGCACCCAAAAGTGGGTAAAGTTTATTATCCCGGCCTGCCCGACCATCCCGGTCACGAACTCACCAAACGGCAGATGCGCGGTTTTGGGGGTATGGTGTCGTTTGAATTAGTCGGCGATTCGTTGCCGGAGGCCATCAAAGTAATGGAGAGTTTCGAGGTGTTCTCCCTCGGAGAATCACTGGGGGGCGTTGAGTCGTTGTGTACTCACCCGGCGAGCATGACCCACGCCAGCATCCCCAAAGCCGAACGCGAAGCCAACGGCCTGAAAGACACGCTCATTCGATTAAGCGTTGGTATTGAAGATGTTGAAGACCTGATTGAGGATTTGGGCCGGGCCATTGGCTGATTTGTAATCAGGCAAAATCAGCGTCAGTGAGACCTGATTGCCGCACGATGGATCGAAATGTACCGAACGGAATTTCTTTCCGGTTTGTAGGCACAATTGCAGTCAGTGTTGGATTACCCGATTTTCTATACGTTGCGTGACTCCCTTTTTGAGAGACAAACTCAAATCCGAAACCAAGAAGAACTGAAATGATGTGAGCCGACGAACATAGTTTAGGCATATCGAACGTGTACCTCAACCAGTTCAGAGTTTTTCACGGAGGGTAGGTTTTCGGTTGGAGCATCCTCAAAATAAAGTGACAAAGCCTCGTCTAAATTCTGGATAGCCTCCTCGCGGGTTTCCCCAAAACTGGACACATCAAGAGGCAAACACTGAGCCACATAATAGTCACCTTCCTGCCAAACAATACTGGTTACTGTTAACTCATGTATTAGCTTGTTCGTTTTGAGAAATTTACACCTAAAAATTAACATTATAAAGCCCTTCACACTTCATATACCCAAACCCGCCAGTAACTCGCCGGGTCGTTGAAGATCCCCACTTGCCGCCAGCCCAAACTGGCCGCATTTTTTATGGCTACTGCCGAGAAAATATACCGCCCGCCCATTGCCCGGAAAGTTGCCGTGTTGAACCGTAAGTCCTGCACCGCCCGGTTTTCGGCTTTTCCAATCAGGCAGTTCATGCCGAGTTCGGTGGGGAAAATATAGCAGCGGTTGCCGTAGGCATCGAAATAAGGCTTGATCCTGACCGCTTCGGGTTTGGCCCATTCCTGTGCTATAATTTGCCGGAACTGGTGTTTGTAGGCCAGTGGATAATTGTTCTGGTAGCTGTCGAGCGTGTAAAAACCATTCGTTTGGGCAATAATCGGGTGAATCCCAATGCTCACCACGCGATAGTCGGCGGGCGGGCCAGACAGTGTTTTTTTGATTTGATTGAACAGGTCTTTCGCGAAAAAAGCCCGGTATGATGGTTGGTTGGGCTTCGGGTCGAAACCGAACAGGGTCAAAGCGTTGGCCCGCCATTCGGGGTTCAGGGCGAGGGTTAGGAGGAGAATGTATGGTGGGTTTTTAATACGCCGGAGAAATAAAACCAAACTTGTTTGCTTTTGACGGCGGCTTTCAAATCCACCATACAAGGCCCCCCGCGTCACCATCC